>CACZNF010000129.1 GCA_902782395.1 uncultured Erysipelotrichaceae bacterium
AAGATGAATTCACCGTTGATGTACCACTGACTAAAACAACAGAAGTTCAGACAATTAGCCTAGACGGTGTTGAAATATCTCTTTCTGATTCATACAAATATCGTCTCACATGTCTCTATTATGGCGAGAAGACAACCTTAGATGAAGGTGATGTCACATTCACCGATAACAGTGGGGCTATTGTTAAATTTAATGAGTTCATTTTTGATGAAACAATTAACTACGACACAAGGGAAATTACTCTCCAACTCGATTACACTGATGAGCTAGGTTACTTATATGGTTTTGAGTTCATTTTAACGGACTTAGAAACTGAAGAAGAAAGATCATTTAGCCTTGTTCAAACCACTGACGCGCAAACAATTGAAGTTAACGAAATAAAAGAATATGACGATGACAATAATCCAGTTTATTTCATCGATCCAGTTAAGCATCGCGTCAAATACTCACTTAAATATTGGAAGATGGATGAAGTCGCGTCAAATACTCACTTAAATATTGGAAGATGGATGAAGAAATCTATGTTATTCAAGATAAAGAGTGTAAGTTTAAAAATTCATTAGTCTCAACCTTTACTGGTTTAGATACCCCATATGATTTTGCGTTAGAAAATGAATACGACACATATATCTTACCAATCAGATTCATCTTTGATGACGCTGCGCATGTCTATTCAGGCTTTGAAGTAGCGTTCTATAAGAACGATGAACTATATGGTCGTTTAGCCTTTGAAGGTGAAACTGTCCATGACCATTGGATGAATGGTGTTTTTACAGGCATGGAAGGCCATGGAGTTGATGAACTCGTTAATACACCAATCAAAGTCTCTGTGTCATCTTATGTCATTGACGATGATAATCCAGGTGGTGTACTAACAGAAATCTATTCTGAAACTGCAACCTTCACCTTAGATCAAAAAGTAGAGTTCTATGGTATCGATTTATTAGATTCGCCAGAAGAACCCGCAACTATTATAAGTGGTGATTATCAAATCTGCTTCATGCCAATTTTCTCTGGTGCCACTAACTTGTTTGAACTATTCTTAGAAATTGAATGTCAAACAGGTAACACCTACAAGATTCCATTTTATTTAGGCAATAAAAACCAACTCGTCTATGCTAATTTGACCTATTGCAGTAACTTCTTTGAAGAAAACTTTGCAAATGACTTCTCTAACCCAGTAAAAATTTCAATTAAATACATCACATATCACTACGAAATGCTTCCTGGTGACTCCACAACTGAGCCACACGAAGGATTAGTCGCAGATGGAGAAGAGAAGACACTTCTCATTGCTGAAAATTATCAATTCATGATTAGTGCATAAAAATAAAAATGTTTTTCTGGAGGTAATTATTATGAAAAAAGAAACGAAAAACAGAATTATTAAATGGTCGTTATACGCTCTATTAGTTATAGCGACAGTTCTCATCTTTGCTTTCAACAAAGAAATCTTTGGCCTTAACTACCACAAGGAGTTAGACGTCAATGGTGATGCGACAGGCAAAATGATTTGGGACTATGAACCAATGTTCTGGGGTCTTGATACTGGCAACGCATTTACCAATTATTTCTTAAAAGAAGCTATTCCACACACCTTAATGACAATTCGTATTATCGGTGTGGCAGTGACATTTGCTGTTGCGTTACATTATTTAGCGAAGATTGTCTTCAGAAGCAAAAAAGGTAAAACAATTTCCCGTTTATTAGTGTCATTCATTAAATGGGCTATTGCTTTAACCGCTGTATTCTTCATCTTAGATGCTTGGGGCGTACCTGCTACCGCGACATTAACTGGTGCTGGTGTTCTTGCTCTTATCATAGGTCTTGGTTCCCAATCCTTAGTGGCCGATATTTTAGCTGGTATCTTCATCGTCTTTGAAGGTGAATTCCAAGTTGGTGATATCGTCATCATTGATGGTTGGAGAGGTGAAGTGAGAGAAATTGGTATGAGAACCACTAAATTATTAGACGTTGGTGGTAATGTCAAAATCGTTAACAACAGTGAAATCAAAACAATTATTAACCAAACTCAAGAACTCTCTTTAGCGAAGTCTTCAGTCTATGTTTCCTATAACGCAAGAATTGAAAAAGTCGAAGCGGTTATCGCTGATAACATTGAAAAGATTAAAGAAAAGATTCCTGCTATCGTCAAGGGTCCTATCTATATGGGTGTTAGTGAATTAGGCGAATCTGGTGTTGAATTATTATTCGTTGCGTATTGTAAAGAAGATGACATCTATCAAGTCCAAAGAGATATCAACCGTGAAATCAAAATCATGTTTGATGATAATGATATTGAAATTCCATTCAATCAACTCGTTGTTCACATGGGTGAAGATGCTGATCAAAAGAAAGTTACACAACAAGATATTAGAAAAGCTGATAAATTCAACGAAGAACAAAAAGAATTATCACAAGATATCTCTATTGATAAATAATTACCTCTTATAAATACAATTTAGCCCGTCTCAAAAACGGGCTTTTTCTTTTGTGTTATAATAACTTATATGTTTTACTCAGATTTAACTTTAAAAGCCGCGCAAATATCGTTTGAAGCGCATATTAATCAACAGGATAAGTCCGATTATCCATATTTCATGCACCCAATGACTTTGGCTATACAGTTTAATGATGAAGAAAGTGTCTGTGTGGCTTTATTACATGATGTTATCGAAGATCATCCTGAAGATTATTCTTTTGAATATTTAGAGCAACAAGGCTTTCCTAAATCAATTGTTGATGCGATTAGATTATTAACTCATGATCCTAAAATTGAATACCTTGATTATGTCAGGGCTATTAAAGATAATCCAATTGCTAGAAGAGTAAAAATTGCGGATTTAAAGCATAATATGGATACAAGAAGAGGTGGAGGAGTTAAACCTCCTAAATATGACCTCTATCAAGAAGCTCTTAAAATACTTGAAGAATAAGTATGAAAAAGATTCCTTACAAAATAAGAATTCTTATTGCCATTTTGTGCTTTGCTACGACCTTACAAGGCTTAATCGCTCTTGGTTATTTATATAGTATATCCGCTCCTAATGGAGCTTTAGCGGGAACGTTAATTACTGTGATAGTGTGCGCTGTCGTGGGCGTTATTTTTCTCCCTACCCATAAGCCAGATGGTACCCCAATTGTTAATGAGAAAAAACCAAAGCCAAAGGCAAAACCAAGGCCGACGGTATATAATAAACCAATAAAAACCCATTATGAAAAACCTCAAGAAGAGGAAGATGAAGAGGAAGAAGAGGAAGACGAAATCTTAGCAATGGAAATGCTAGATGATGCCCTTATCGATTTAGCGGAAATAGAAAGAATCATTGGTCAACCTTTATCTAACTCTGCCTATTATCATGGTGCTTATTGGAGCCATGATGGTGTTCATAGATTCGCGGGATTAATTCATGATGCTGGTTTTAAAGTTTCTCCAGACTTAAAGAATAAAAGAATCAGATTGATTCGCCTTAATAGCGAAGTGGTGGAGAAGAAACAAAAAGCGCCACTAATATTAACGAATCCTTCTAAAAAAGAAGCTCACGTACAGGATGATCCTAATAAAGAATTCACCACAGAAATGGTGCAGAAAGTTTTAGATGCCCTTGCTAAGAAAGATTGCTTCTTTGTTTCAGAAGCTCATCTTCAAACTGAATTCATTATCGAAGCGGCAAAGCTTTATCCAAATAATTTTTACTATCCAGAACTAGTGCCTTCAAAAGTGCCAGAAGAATTCTTATCAATGTATGGTGAAAAAGGTATTCACTTTGATTTGATTATTAAGACCAAACACGATACCATCATCGTTGAATTTAAATATCTCACCGCCCTTTATGAAGAAACTGTTAATGATTTTAATTTGCAAGTAAAGTCACATATGGCGATGGATATTAGACGTTATGATTGCTGGAAAGATATTTCTAGAATCGAATTATTCAAGAAAGATAAAAACACTAAGGTAGATTATGGTTACTTTGTGCTTATCACTAATGTCCCGGGATTTTGGAAAGCCTCGGCAAGAGAAACATTTGATTTAGAATTTCATTTAAATGAAGGCGCACACGCCAAAGGCTCAAAGAGTTGGAAGCAGGGTGCTTCCGAAGGTACAGTCCGAGGACGCGAAAAACCTATCTATGTTTTAAACGATTACTATTTTGAATATAGAGATTTCTACGATTCAAAGAAAAAGAATGGTTTGTTCAAATCACTAATTGTTCCGATTAATAAATAAGTCCGTTCTAGCACGGACCTATTTAATTTTAAGAGGTAGATGCTCTACCTTAATTGTTTTAACTTCGTATTCTTCTTTACCTTCTCTAGTGATAGAGATGATGTGGTTATCAAAGATGAAAGCATGACATTGATAGTCTTTTCCTTTAAAGGTCTTAAGACCGTTTAATGGTAGACTTGGTATTTCTTTAACTGTGCTTATCGTGGAGCCCATGCATTTAATTAAGCTTTCTTTCGCACACCAAAGGTAATAGAAATCTTGATGCTCTTTA
>CACZNF010000130.1 GCA_902782395.1 uncultured Erysipelotrichaceae bacterium
CTTCTTCTCCTTTTTTGAAACGTGGAAGTCGCAGCAGCTTCCTCCATTTGCGAGCGTCTGCGTTCTCCGCAGATCAGCTCCCATCAGATCATACGTGATGAAATCCGCTTCACATATTCTATGGATTGCATTTATCGCAGCGTGTTTAGCGTCATCCACTAAATCATCTAAGTTATATCTAGGTAAACCAATGCCACCATCTTTGATGATGATTTCATCAGAGTCACTTTCTTTAAACTGGTGCTTAAGCTGTAATAAGTCACCACCATTGCTCTTAAGAGAGCCATCGTCTTTAAAAGCACTTCTATCAATAGAAGCAATATAAGAAACAGAATCCTTGTTAATACCCGCTAAACGAGATTGTTGGGCCAGTCTTTTTTCTGATAATGTTGGTTTGTTAACATCCTTAAGTGCGCTTTTGATTGTGCTAAAGAAGACATGTTGAATATAGAAACCACCAAATTCACCATCTTGGGTGTATTGACTTGGTTGGATATTATTTTCAATCGCGTAGTAATAAAGAGGTAGTTGAATAGATTTACCTAAGAATACTTCTAAAGGATTAAAGTCTTCCATACCGGTTTTATAATCGATGATGGAATAGTATTTGTGGCCATTACTTTCGGAAATAACAATCTTATCAATCTTGCCATAGAAGTTATATGTTTCATTGTTTTCATCTTCTAAATAGAACTGGATAGATTTTTCATAGTCATCTTCAACTGGTTTAGCAAAGTTAGTGACTCCTTGCACCTTTTGATATGTCTTCATAAATCTTCTTAGCCATGTTTGTGAGATTTCTAATAAAGCTTTATCTCTAGGTGTTGGAGTAATACCAACTTTTTCAAATTCTTTATAATAGGTTTCTTCGCCTTCTTTTAAGGCATCTTCAAAAACATAATCAATGTGATTAAATTTCTCAAACGCCTTATGAATCGCAGTGCCAATAAATCTTTTTGAATAATCGTTTTTATCTAAAGGAATAAGTTTGGTTAAGTAATATTTAAATGGGCAGTTAATAAAACTTTCTAAACCCGTGACTGACCAGGTTGATCTTCTAAAATCTTCACCACTATGGAGGCCTTTAAATGATGGGTCATAGGCATTAAAAACATTGGAATCAAATCTAATTCCAGATTTATTCAAGATTGTGGAACTATATAGGAATGCTGCTTCTGTAGTGAAGGTTGGCATTTCTAAATCATCTTCATATTTAATCTTTTTGCCTTTCCATATTTCATTTAATAATGGAGAGTCAAAAATCTTATCACCAAGATGTCTTTCAACACGTGACACCACAGCAACGTTATTATGTCTTAAGAAGTTGATTTTATTTCTTCTTTCAATCGCTGTCTTAATATAAGAAGTGTTATAGCTTACTTCTTTTAATTCAGCATCTGATAAGACATTGTCATCCGCGTAAATCTTATAAAAAGCATCAGAATTAAAGTTAGTAACATAAGTAAAGAATGATGAATCAAAGACAAACTTATTTGAAATCACCACGCCACCATCACCTACAGGTATACGTGTGTTCTTACTTGCGACAATTTCTAACAAATTAGCATAGCTAAATAGGAACTTATCACCCTTATTTAAACCATAATATTCAATCAATTCTTTTAAGGCATTAATGTCTTGGTCTTCTAATTCTTCATCATTAAATTCAAAGGATTTAGAGTTATAGATTTTGTTGATTTTGGCTCTAACACTCTTGATGGAGATTAAAGGTCTTTCTTCCACATAGCAAACTGGAATGTGGAATAGTTCAGACATGATTTTGACATAGAAGATGTCTTCATCACCATTAATGATGATTCTTTGTTTTTGATTCGGATTATCTCTAGCCTTATCTCTCACCCAGGAGAAAATATAGAAGAACTGTGTCATCTTATTTTCAAAGTAGATGATATTAGGGCTGATATAAGCGTTGTTCTTATAAAGGTCTAAGCCTTCTAATCTAAGAAAACTATATGCAAGCGCGTTTCTTTTTAAGAATTCTTGAATAGCGATATCTTGTTCCATCTCAAATAAGAAGATATGACTACCCTTTAATTCATATAGACCATACTCATCTTTAACAAGATAGCCATTATCGTTTAGTTTATTAAATAAATCTGTTAGTTCTTTATTCTTACTAACATCCGCGGTCAAAATGATATCCAAATATTTCTTCGCCTTTTTATAACCAATACCTTCTTGCATAAGGAAAGGAATTGGATCTTTAGCGAATGAATATGAAACCTTATTAATTAGTTCATGACGAGAAATGATTTTAATATCTAAATCAGGGTGTTTGTTTTTAAATAAGAAAAGCGCTGCTTGATAATCAAAATCAGCGACAACGATATTCTTATTTTCATAAAATGGTTCGTGCATACACGTATATTATAAACTCTTTTTCTATTTTTTTAAAAAATATTAAAAGTGTTTACTTCATTAAAAATTAGGTAGTATCACTCTTTTTTGACATGGTTTAGATTTTCTTATTCTTTTCATCTTTAAGAATAAGAGATTATCTCTTATAATGTTTACATTGCGAGGTAATTCATATGTCAAAAGCTGACCAAATTTTTATTAACAACATGAAAGACATCATGGAAAACGGTTTCTGGGACACCGATTTAAAAGTCAGACCACACTGGGAAGATGGCACTCCCGCTCATACAGTTAAAAAGTTCTGTATTGTGAACCGTTATAATCTCCAAGAAGAATTACCAATTTTAACTATTAGAAGAACCGCTTTTAAGAGCTGTTTAGATGAACTCCTTTGGATTTGGCAAAAGAAATCCAATAACATTCATGACTTACACTCCCATATTTGGGACTCTTGGGCGGATGAAAATGGATCTATTGGTAAAGCCTATGGCTATCAACTCGCGAAAAAGTCCATTTACCCAGAAGGTGAATTCGACCAGGTCGATAGAGTTTTATTTGATTTAAAACATAATCCTCAATCTAGAAGAATTAT
>CACZNF010000131.1 GCA_902782395.1 uncultured Erysipelotrichaceae bacterium
CTTAAATGATTACTGTAGTATTATTTTTGTTATGACTTTAAATATTATCTTATCTATCATCTTCCTCGGAATCGGTCTATCAATGGATGCTTTTTCTGTTGCTGTCACAGATGGACTAACTTATACCGATATTAATAAAAAGAAATCATTCTTTATTGCTGGCACCTTTGGTGTCATGCAAGCTTTAATGCCTTTAACTGGCTTCTGGCTTGTGGAATTAATTGAAACTATAGCAGGAAGCGTTGCTGGTGAAAAAGCGGGTCAAATCGCCTCTTTAGTAGTGGTTTGGTTAGCCTTTGTTCTTTTGCTCTATCTAGGAATCAAGATGTTAGTGGAATCCATTAAAGAAATGAAAAAACCTCTTGAAGAAAAATGTGAAAGAAAGTTCTCCATTAAAGAAGTCTTGTTCTATGGCTTCGCCACTGCAGTTGACGCGCTTGCCGCTGGTGTTGTTCTTCACGCTGGCTTATCAACAACTACAACAGTGTGGCTGCACGTTAGTATTATTCTTTGCTTAACATTTATCATTTCTCTTATTGGTTTGTTCTTAGGTAAACAAATCGTGAGATTATTAAAAGGCAAATATGAAATCGCTGGGATAGTGGGTGGTATTATCCTTATCTTATTAGCGGCTTGGGTAGTGATTTCCCATTACTTACCGATTTAATTATTTTCTCTTGATAACTCTAATTTCTTTAAATCTTTTGGTAAGAAGATTGCTAAAGCAACGACATTACATATTGTCGCAATGACCCAAGTAATTGGGAATAACATATATAACCAGAAGACTGTATGGAAATAAGTAACGTTATTAAAGACGGTGAGAATTAAAGCAATTCTTAAAACTGTGCAGCATATCAAAGTGGTGAACATTGGATATGTTGATCTTTTTAATCCTCTAAGTACTGCAGCGGTATACGCCATTGTAAAATCAAGGAAATAGAGATACGCCATAATGGATAATCTCGTATATCCCGCCTTAATCGCTTCCTCTTCTTTAACGAATAAAGAAAGTATTGGGCGATGGAATAATAAAATTACTAAAGCGATAATCACACAAAATATCGCACCCCAAATTAAGCCATATAAGGCACACTTTTTAATATTATCTTTCTTTTTCGCCCCGATATTCGCAGCGATAAAGGTCATAGTCGAGACCGCAATCGCGTCACATATCGCATAGAAATAGCCTTCAATATTGCCAGAAGCAGTGGCTCCGTTTTCTAGATTTACGTTACCTGGATCAATCGTATATAAGGATGATTGAATGAAAACATTAGGTAAAGAAAAGAAGAAACCTTGTAAGCCCGCTGGTAAACCAATTTTTAATACTTCTAAAATCGTCGCGGCATCAATTCTTAATTTCTTTAAAGAAAGATTAACGTAATTCTTCTTACCTTTTATTAAAAATAAAACACAAATAAATGCGGATATAGCTTCAGCGATAATCGTGGCTAAAGCAACACCTGCTACGCCCATATGTAGTGGGAAGACAAATAACAAGTCAAAACCAACATTAATGAGGCCAGAAATCGTTAACGCTATAAACTGTGATAACGAATCACCTTGCGCTCTTAATAACTGGGCTGCATAGTTAAAAATCATTAAGAATGGTAAACCACAGAAATAGATCTTTAAGTATAAAGTAGCCTTAGCCAAGTAGTGGCTTTCAGTACCCATTAATTCTAATAAGTTATCACTAATAAAAAAGCCTAAAACACCAACAAAAATACCACTGATCAACGCAAAAAGAAGCGAGCTATGTACTACTTTGTGGGCTTTTTCTTTATTACCAGCACCTTTTGCTTCAGATAAAACAACATTAGCCCCTAAGGCTGTACCAGTGAAGACCACAATAATCAAATTAATTAATGCGGTATTAGAAGCAATAGCGCCCATTGATTCCGCTCCATCACCAGCGCTAACTGTGGCTAAATCAATTGTGGTGTATAGGAGTTGCATCATTGTGGCAAGCATCGCTGGAATAGCTAAAAGAATGATCTTGGCGAAGAGGTTGCCACCGGTCATATCTCTAGGTTTGAAAATGCTAGTAATTTTCTTGAGCATGCCAAAAATTATAAACTTAATATAATTTAATGCAACAATTGTGCTCTAAGAAAAAGAGAATCGATTAACGATTCCCTTTAATTATTTTATTTACCCCAGGTTTGGTCGAGATAAGTTTTTCTATCTTGATACCATTTAGTGAGATAACTTACTGCCTCATTATGAGCACTATATTTTCTACAACTCATGCCACAGTCAGGGGCACTCTTTAAGTTATATTTAGTGTATGTGTAATCAAATGAACTAGAGAACGCTTTACTTTCATAATTGATTCTATCAATCATTTGTTCAAAAATACCGGAATTGCAGAATATTGAATAATACTTCTTAAACATGGTAGGGAAGAAATCACATTGGCTCAACATATATAACCATGGGTTAGCGGTGGTCATGCCATTGGCATACTCACTATTATTTAAGAAGTTATCGTTTGTCTTAGTTATATTGCCACTTGTCTTATTGCCTTCACCTAAGTCAAAGTCCCATGGAGCGGACATGGTGAGACGCTTCACAGTACTTTGATTAGAGAAATCGATATACATATAGAAGCTACCCCAACCGACATCGAAGTTCTTCATGAATTCTTGTAAGAGATACATTCTAAAGAATGAATCTAAATCAAAAGAGGCATTTAATGTTTCATATTGGGTGGTGTATGGTGAATCTTTTAAGACACCAGCTTCATCAATCATTTGATGCTTTTCACCCTTTAAAACGCCTTTAAACACTTTCAAAGCGTTATTCATATAATCTCTAATAAATGGCACTTGTTCATCGCCATAGGTATCGGTTTTAACTGCGTAGCCTTTATCTTGGATAGTGACGCCGTTGATGGAGTCGCCACCTTGGCCACCCCAGCCTCCCCAGCCACCCCAGCCACCGGTTGAACCGGTGC
>CACZNF010000132.1 GCA_902782395.1 uncultured Erysipelotrichaceae bacterium
GTATCGATGAAGCCATCGCTATTCTTCATACCTTCGCCGTTCATCCAGAAGAACTCATTATTGAAGCCTTAAACGATGGTGATATTATCCAGGCTAATGAACCAGTTTTAAAAGTCACTGGCACATATGAAAATTTCGGCTTTTTAGAATCCGTTATTGATGGTGTCTTAGCAAGAAGAAGTAGTGTAGCCACTAACGTCAAAGAAGTGCTTGATGCAGCAGGCGATACACCAGTCTTCTCAATGGCCGATAGACAAGATGATTACCTCACTCAAGTCGGCGATGGTTATGCCACTTATGTCGCTGGTATTAATCGAGTTAGTACCGATGCTCAAGGTAAATGGTGGGGTGGAAAAGGTATGGGAACCATGCCACACGCTTTAATCCAAATCTGTGGTGGTGATATTATTAAAGCCGCCGATGCCTATGCTAAAACATTCCCAGAAGAACAAGTCACCGCGTTAATTGACTATCATAATAACGTCGTGCGTGATTCCTTATTAATCGCGCGTCATTTAGGTCATAAGTTAAAAGGTGTTCGTGTTGATACATCAAAAGAGCTTATTGACCATTATTTCGACGATAAAGACACAAGTGGTTTTGATCCACATGGTGTTTGTAAAGAACTCATTATCGCTTTAAGAAAAGCGTTAGACGATGAAGGCTTCAACTATGTTGGTATTACCGTTTCTTCTTCTTTCAACGCTGAAAAGATTAGAGAATGGAAGAAATTAGGCGTCCCAGTCAGTATGTATGGTGTTGGTACATCATTTGTTAACAACATGACATGCGGCTTCACTGGTGACTTAGTGATGCTAGACGGCCAAGGCGAAGCTAAAGAAGGTCGCGCTAATTACAAGAACGATAAACTTCAAAAAGTTCCATATCCTATTTATTAATAAATAATGAATCCGTGAAAAAAAGCGGATTCTTTTATTTTTGGCAAAGAAAAAACCATCCCAGTATTGAGATGGTTTGTTTTTTTGCTTTTCGAATATTAGAGCTTGCGGTTGTAGTATTCGACGATTTGTGATTCTGTGATATCTTGTGGTAATTCTTTACGTTCGACTTCGCGGACATATTTACCAGATAACTTTTCAGCATCCACTTCAACCCAGCCAACTTTTGTGCCTAAGGTTTCTAAGGATTCTTTAATCACTTTGAGGTCTTTGCTGTTTTCTCTGACGCTCACGACATCACCGACATTTAATAATGCGGATGGGATGTCTAACTTTTTGCCGTTAACTTCGATGTGGCCGTGGTTGACTAATTGTCTGGCACCTCTTCTTGTTCTAGCAAAACCCATTCTGTAGACTAAGTTGTCTAAACGGGATTCGAGCAACTTCATGAAAGCAACACCGGTAACTTCTTTACTTGCTAAAGCAATCATGAATAAGCGACGGAATTGTCTTTCGTTAACACCGTACATTTGTCTTAATTTTTGTTTTTCAATTAATTGTTTGCCGTATTCGGAATTCTTTTTACGACGGGTGTTACCGTGTTGGCCTGGGCCATAAGGACGTTTCGCTAATTCTTTGCTTGTTTCTAATGTGGAAAAGCCTAAGCGACGGGATCTTTTCCAATCTGAACCTGTGTATCTCATGTTCGTTCGTTTTCCTTTCTTTATTTCTTCTTGCAAAATAATGAATAGGTGTGAATTCCTCATCCCGGATGTTTGATTAATCGTTTCACCTTTGAGCTTCGGTTACTTCGTCACAGCCGTATCAAACGTCGGTCGGATTGTATTCACATGCTGCATTACATGCAGTAAATAATATATAGAAATTATCTTAATCCGTCAATTAAAAAATATAATATTTTTATAATCCGAGCCAAATTAAGAGATTATTAGCAGATTCTAAGGAGCTACTACCAGCACCAGTGGGGTTATTTAAATATATACAAAGCGCAAAAATGAAAAATACTATGAAGGCAAGAATAAATAACACTGAAATTGGACCAGTAATCGCAAGAGGAATAATATTTCTCTTTGGCCAATGATGCTTAATACCTTTGATTAAATTGATAATAGCGATGATCAAGCATGGAATAAAAATAAATAAGATTGCACAAATAATTAAAGCTACTGCAATCCAAATAAAGATTCCAAATATGCCCATCAGGATGGTAACAAAGAACGCTCCAATAAATGCCATGACAATACTCTACGTTTTTTCTGTACTAATCGCAACTATTTTATTAAGAATATCGCAATTTCTAGGTAGTGATGTAGCCAAAACAATATTAGTTCTTCATACTAGCTTTTTTGATTAACTTAAATTCACAAAAATAGGTTAAAGAAAAACCAATAAAATAAACTGACTAAATACCCGTTTTTCTTGATTGGTTTCTGATTGAATTGGTAAATCACCAACAAAATGAGTAATAAGGGATTACTTTTATGAAATAATATTTCGTAAAAAGTCTTTTATATTATGGCTAAAAGTCGTTAAAATAATAGTGTGGCTATTGCCATTAATTTTATAATCGCATCTAATAGGAGGTTTCCTCATGATTTTATTACTTAGTTCTGGCCAAAAAGCTGGCCTAGCAGTCGCTATTATTGGTGGTGTTATCATCCTTGGCGTTTTAGCGTTTCTTCTTTATCACTTTGTGATCTCTAGAAATAGAGTTAAACATCAAGTGCGTGAACTCCAAAAGAAATACTCTTATTTAGATGCTTTATTAATTGGTCAAGATTCCCAATACATTCATCGTCTTGAAATCATTTCCCGTACAAACTTACTTTATGTTGATAAACACGAGAAGTTCTCACGTCGTTTCAAAGAAATCTATGAAAATGATGACAAGTTTGCTGAATCAATGCTTAAACAATTAAACGCTCTTATTTCTAATAAGCAGTTCAAAAATATTAAGACAGTCATCAGTGATTCTAAAAAAGCGATGAAAACTTTTGAAGATAAAGTTAACGCTTTAGATAACGACTTATATACATTAAT
>CACZNF010000133.1 GCA_902782395.1 uncultured Erysipelotrichaceae bacterium
AGGTTTTGGTTCCACTTTTGGTTGAGGCTTAACTTCAGGAACGACTAGTTTTTCAATCACAGGTTCGCTGAATTTAGGTTCTGCTTCACGTGGAGTACCATCTTTCTTGGTAGCACATAATTTTAGAATTGTGACCTCAAATAGTGGGATGATAGAACTAACTGTTTTATAGTCCTTTTGTGCGGCCATAATGACATCAATCATCTTCAATGTTTCATCGATATCTAAATGCTTAAAGAATGAAGCAGCTTCATCTTGATTGAGTATTTCTAAACAATCAACATTACGTGAAGATTGATAAATCAATATATCCTTTAATATTAATAATAGGTCGTCGGTCAATCTCTTGATGTCGGTACCCATAGAAATATAACGATTTACTCTGCTTAAAACGTCAGAAACATCTTTATTAATAATGGAATTTAATAAGGCAATCTTTTCTTCTTTTGACTCTAACGCAAAGATATCCAAGATGTCTTGGACTTCAAGCTTGTTACCAGAATACGCTAAAACTTGGTCTAAGATAGATAAAGCATCACGCATACCGCCATCCGCTAAAGAAACAATAATCTTAATTGCCTCTTCGTTATAGGCGATGCCTTCTTTTTCAAGAACGCTCTTTAATCTATTTTTAATATCTTCATCACTTAACTTAGTGAAGTCATATCTTTGACAACGTGAAAGAATGGTTGGAAGGATTTTATGTGGTTCGGTTGTCGCTAAAATGAAGATAACGTGTTCCGGTGGTTCTTCTAATGTTTTAAGAAGAGCGTTAAATGCACCAGTGGAAAGCATGTGAACTTCGTCGATAATGTAAACTTTATAACGACCTAAAATTGTGCCGTATTTTACCTTATCGATTAATTCTCTGATTTCATCAACACCGTTATTACTAGCAGCGTCGAGTTCGATAACATCAGGATGTGTGCCATCAATAATTGCTTTACAGTTTTTACATTCATTGCATTGACTGCCAATGCCTTCGTCACAGTTAAGAGCTTTCGCTAAAAGTTTAGCCATTGTGGTTTTACCTGTACCTCTTGGGCCTGCGAATAGGTAAGCGTGGGCTAACTTTCTGGTCGCCAAAGCGTTCTTTAAAGTCTTGACGATATGTTCTTGTCCAGCGACTTCTTCAAAAGTACTAGGACGATATGTTCGATATAATGCTTTATAAGCCATATAAAATCACCTGTGTTAAGTATATACCAAAACCCCATCATAAAGAAATGTTAATATTCTATTAATGGAAATATTTCACTGTTTGCCTTATAGAAGAGTTATGTTACAATACTAGACGGTCAGAGGAAACTACTATGGAAGAAAGCATGCGTCAACGTTTAATCGCCGCGGAGAAACGTCTTAAAGAAATTGATGAAGAACTCGTGAGCGAAGACATTATGAAAAATATGTCAAAGTTTAAGGAGATATCTAAAGAAAGAGCAAACTTGGATCCTCAAGTTGAAGCTTTTAAACGTTATACAAAAAACGAAGAAGATATCGAAGCCGCGAAAGAAATGGCACATGATTCTGATCCAGATTTAGCGGAAATGGGCAAAGAAGAAATTAAACGCCTTGAAGCTGAACAAGAAAAACTCATTGAAGAATTAAGAGAAATGCTCCTTCCAAGAGATCCTAACGACGATAAAGATATCATTGTTGAAATTAGAGGCGCTGTCGGTGGCGATGAAGCAAACATCTTTGCTGGTGACCTTTTCAGAATGTACACAAGATACGCTGAATCCCAAGGTTGGAAGATTCAAATTTTAGACGAAAATCCATCAGAATCTGGGGGTTTTGCAATGATTTCGTTCAAAATCACCGGAAATCGTGTCTTCTCAAAACTCAAATTTGAAAGTGGTGCTCACCGCGTTCAAAGAGTACCTAAGACCGAAGCTTCTGGACGTATCCACACAAGTACTGCGACAGTCTTAGTGATGCCTGAAGCGGAAGAAATTGATATTCAAATTAATCCTAACGACTTACAAGTTGATACATATCACTCACAAGGTGCGGGTGGTCAAAACGTTAATAAGACAGAATCCGCTGTCCGTATTACCCACATCCCAACTGGTACAGTTGTGGCTTGCCAAACTGAAAAATCTCAAATCCAAAATAGAGAAATTGCTATGCAAATGTTACGTACAAAGATGTACGCAAACATGTTAGCGGAACAACAAGAAAGAATTGGCAACGAACGTAAACTTAAAATCGGTACCGGTGAAAGAAGTGAAAAGATTAGAACTTATAACTATCCACAAAACCGTGTGACCGATCACCGTATTGGTTTCACTATTCAAAAACTTGATCGCGTTATCGAAGGCGAATTAGATGAAGTTATTGAAGCGTTAATCCATTACGATCAATCCACAAAATTAGCGGGCGAGTAATCTATGTCCACAAACCGTGAACTATACTTTCAATATAAAAAAGAAGGTATACCTGATACGGTTATCTACTTTGCACTTGAAGAAATAAACGACTTCAACCATTTAGAATTAACAAATAACTTTGATAAGGAAATCAAAGATGAAAATCGTTTTGTTAGTGCGATGAAACGTTACCAAGATGGTGAAATGATTGAATATATATTTAATAAGGCTTACTTTTTGTCTAAGCCTTTTTATGTTGATCAGAATGTTTTAATTCCAAGACAAGAAACAGAACAATTAGTGCTTAATACTGCGAGATTAATTAAAGATACTTTCCATAATGATGATCTCAAGATTGTGGATGTTTGTACTGGCAGTGGCTGCATTGGTATAAGCCTTGCTCATATCTTTACCAATAGTGAGATTGTTTTATCCGATATTTCTAATGAAGCTTTAGATGTTTCGAGTAGAAATATTAAGGAACATAAACTAACAAATGTGAGCACTCGACAAGGTGACATGTTAGCGCCATTTATCGAGGACGGCTACCAGTTTGATGCCATTATTTG
>CACZNF010000134.1 GCA_902782395.1 uncultured Erysipelotrichaceae bacterium
AAATATTGAGGATGTACCTTCTGGGGCAAAGGCAATTGTACCACCACTTTTGATGATGCGGTCCATCGCTCTAATGCTCTTTGGATCGTTAGTGAAGTTTTTCTTTGGAATAACTTGTGCTTGTTTAAATAACCAAACGAATTTCTTTCTAAAGAATTCTTGATAGCCCGCGAGCATATTAAATTTATGAGGGGCGATTAAATTTTTTAAGAATAAATAGTCTCTTCTAGATTGATGGTTCCAAATAATAAAAGCGGGACCTTTATATTTGTTGATGTCATCAATTTTCTTATAGGTCACATGATATTTAGGACCAAAGAATGGGAGTCTTGCTAAGACACCATAAAAGAACCAAGCGATACCACTTGGTGTTTTGTATTCTCTTTTAGCGAGTTGTTCTGCGATAGTTAGTTTTTCTTTTGCCATATTTTATAGTTAACTATCTTATAGTTTTTCATAAAAAATGAAAGGCTTTTTTATTTTTAATAAAAGACTTACTTGTGATTATTAGAATTTATCCGATTTGATTTTAGTGGTTCTAGAAGTATTAGGAATGCCCATAGATTTAAGCTTCTTCAAGAAGAAATTCACTTGTTTACGGTCATTAACCATATAGTAGAACTCAAAACTATCATCTTCTTCTTTGCTATAGAAATATAAACGACCATAGTTTGATAAATCCGCATTGCCTTTAATAGTTTCATCTAAGACAAAATCAATTCTACTTAATTTATAGCGTTTCTTTACCACGTAATGATATTCACCATTGTTCTTATCAGTTGGACGATGGTCATCATAAAGGAAGAACTCATCATCAGTGACCGCGAGAGCGGCTTGTGAAAAAAGCTCATTTTCATTAAATTGATACAAGCCTGAAATAAAAGTTATGACCTTATCGTATTCGTCGAGATTAATTTTCATACCAATATTATATAGTATTAATAATATTTTTTATCATTTAAGTGAACATTTTTATATAAATGTGCTAATATCTTAACTTGGTTATGAAAGACGATACCGAAAAACTCATTGTTGCCACTCTCGATAAAATCAGACATTTCCTTCAAAGAGATGGAGGAGATGTATCTTTTGTTTCATTCGTAGATGGCGTTGTTTATGTCACACTTCATGGTGCTTGCCAGGACTGTGCATACGCGAACAACGATATTAAAGATTTAGTGGAAGTTATTTTACAAGAAGAAGTACCAGGCGTGACTGAAGTACGCTTATACGACCCAAATCAAGACTAATTGGGGTGTAGCCAAGCGGTAAGGCAGTGGACTCTGAATTCACCATTCACTGGTTCGATCCCAGTCACCCCAGCCACTTTATAAAAATAGCGATGCAACTGCACCGCTTTTTTGTTAGCTATTTGATTTAACGACGTCGTAGAAACCTTCACCTTGGCTTGGGGTCATTGAGTAATGAAGATTTAAGCTAGAATAACTGTTACCATCTTGAGAAACGTATCTATAGATGAGTATCACATAGTAGTTATTCATTTCTGTATAGAATAAATGTAACGTCCATGGAATTGACTGATCACTATTTGAACTACCGATATTGTAGGTAAATAGCTCTTTACTGCGTCCTTCTTTTTCTTCATCAAGTGAAAGGTTATCAATAGGAGTGTAGGCAAAGTCAGCGATAATCTCAAACTTTTCCTTTTTAAAGCCACTTGCATAAATTATTCTTTTATTATTATCAAAGTCTTTATCTTCACTGACAGAATATTTAATACCGTCCATGGTTTTAGCTTCTTTGAAGAAGTTTTCAATCTTACCTTCTTCTTTCATTTGGGCGATATAACTATTTGCCGAATTAGCGCTAGTGTAGTTATCTTCTCTATATTTAGCGCGGACTTGATAGGCGTACGCTACAACATTTTCTGCATCGGTTTGTTTCATCTTGTAATAGTAAGAAACAGTAGCATTATTTTCACGTTTGACATAATCAATAAAGAAATTGCCATTTTCAAAGATAGTCACTTGAATAAATGGTAAGACAGAATAATCATTTTTATTATTTAACACGATGTAATAATTGAAACTATCACAGTCTTGATTACTCTTTCTAAAGTTAGGCACACTGGTATAGTCTTTAATGCCTTTAATAGCGTCTCTTAATAACAATTGTTGGTCTTTGTAGTATCTAGGATAATAATCTTGAGCAACTGAAAATTCACACTTATTTTCATCAGTAGCCGCTTTCATGACCTTTTCTAGATTGTTATATTTATTCGCCTCTGGAATAGAAAGTGGGCTTGGGAAATAACTAATGGTATAGATCACAAGGATAGTTAATCCTATACCTGATAAGATTCCACCTGTAATAGTTAGTTTCTTACCATTAGCGATTGGAGGGTTTTTCTTTAATCGTCTAATACCTCTAATTAAAAAGCTAATGCCCATACCAAGAAGAGGAAGAATTATACAAAGAGTGAAGATATATAAAATAATCGCCCCCGCTGTTGGTTCAACAGTGTGTTCGTACTTATCTTTACAACTTGTGAGCAATAAAGACAGGATTGATAAGAATAGGAGTTTTTTCTTCACGGTATTGGTCCTCTCGCTAATAAGACAAACAAGAAAAGATTTTCTGCTAAAAATCATAACTTTATTTAGCTATTAATCAAAGTAATTATTCTTAAGTTCTTACAATAAAATTAATAATAAGAAACACAATGTATAAAAGTGTAATGATACTTAAGGCAATAATCTTACCAAGATATTTCTTTTTTCTTTCTCCATCCGTACATCTACCGATGATAACAAAGAGCCATGTGATAAGGATAATGATCGCCCCAACAATGAGGAAAATAGGGATTACGCTTTTAGCGAACTCATCAACATTCTTTGATGAATCAAATAGCTTTTCGTTAAATAACTGCCATTCA
>CACZNF010000135.1 GCA_902782395.1 uncultured Erysipelotrichaceae bacterium
TAATTCCTCTTTCGCGGGACCACCACCAACGACAAGCATCTTCACATCAACTTCTGGATGCTTTTTATGGTATTCCGCAAAGCCTTTTAAGGAGACATCCATACTTTTCTCTTTAGCGATACGGCCTAAAAGCAAGAACACCTTAGTGTTTTCCTTAATACCATGCGCTTTTTTAAATTCCTGAATCTTTTGCATATCAATGTTCTCTTTTTTGAAGATAGAGAAATCAATACCAGTAGGAATAACATTGATATAAATATCGCTGCCTAAAGAACGCATATATTCTTTAGTCTTTTCACTTGGTGTAATGAATTCCGTCATACGATTAGCGAGGTCTTTAGAATAAACACGGACAAATCTTTTAGCGAGTCGATCCATCAAGCCATGAGTGGCGTAGTATGTATAATCCTCATATGATGTGTGATAGGTATAGACAATTGGAATCTTAAATTTTCTTGCCACACGTCTAGCCAAGACACCAATGGTAAAGTCAGTTTGATTATGAATAACATCTGGTTTAAAGTTCTTAATAATCTTCATTGGCTTATTAGCGAAGATATTAGTAAATCGATACCCGTATAGCTTCTTTAAATAAATTCCAGGAACATAAAGGACATTACCAATTTGTTCAAACTTACCATCTGTAAATCTAGGGGCCACCACCAAAACTTCATGACCATGAGCAGTTAAAGAATTGGCTAAATTAAAAGTCGAGGTTGAGACCCCGTTAACGAATGGAGGATAGGTATCAGTGAAAATCGCGATACGCATAATTAATCACCATCCAAATCATCGAGTTCAACCTCGTCGTAATCATTTTGAGAAATGTCCGCAGGGGCATTTTTATTTGAACGTTTCTTTCTCTCAGGTTTTTTCCTATTACGCGGATTAAGCTTTTCTAAAATAGCTTCACGTGATAACTTTGAAGTTTCCACAAGGGAAGCAACTTCTTCATAACGTTGAACATAGGTTTCTTTCTGCAAGGAAACGAATGTTTGTCTGTTTGGAATATCCCCCATATGGGCTTCGTTTTTCGGCGCTGAACGATAGAACGCTGAAACCAAACCACCAATTAAGATTGGAATAACGAACGTCGAGCTTCGCCAAACAAGCAATGATGCACGGCAAAGTGTTCGGCTGGCATCAACATCAGTTGCAGCACCAACGGCGAATTCACTAATAGCGGACATATAGAAGAAACCTTTTTCAGGATGTGCTTCGTTTAAGAACAAGTTATAGAAAACGAATTCAGAAACACCCGCACTACCTGGGATAGGAATTAAGCCAGTAATCATTTGGTGATAGTTACTTAAGAAGATGCAATCCCAGAAACCACCGTTTACTGATTCGTTATGTAAAGCCTTACCAACAAAGAAAGGAATAGAGAACTTTAAGATGATATAAGCGGTGAATGAAACAACAACGAGAATCAAAAACGGAATATTCGTGCTTAAACGTCTAAATTCAATTTTGAAGTTTTCCACCTGAATACGGAGGTTTTCTCTTGTTTTATCTGGATCTTTAACGATTTTGATCTTGTGTAATAAGGTGACCACTGGTCCCATAACAAAGTTATGGAATCCATGCCAATAACCCATTAAGAAGACAATAAAGATAACACCAACGTTAAGTAAGAAGCCAACGATTGTCAAAGGCCAAATAGGAATGTTCATTGGCACTTCATTAATCTTAATACCAGTTTGAATATAGCCAATAGAGATAATGAAATCATATTTAATGATGAAAGAAATCGTACCAAAGACAATTAAGACAACTTGGTAAACGATAGAATACATAGCGAGAATAGAAACCGCACTAGATATTTGCACGCCTTGCTTTTTATATGTATAGGCTTGCATGATTTGGCCACCACTCGCACCAGGAGTAATCGCGTTATAGAACTGACCAATTTGGTCAACAGCGATAGCTTGATGGAAATGATACTTTCTAGTAAATAAGTGAGCAAAACAGAAAAGAATAAAGCTTCTCACTAAAATACAGCCCGCCATAACGGCTAAGATAATTAATAAGAAGAGTCCATCAGCGGTAGAAAGATAATGACCAATTTCTCTAGCATCATCTTTAATCGCAAAGAAAATCGCTAATCCTGTAGCAATGAGGACTAAAGAAATATTTAGGACATATTTAATTGTGGATTTTTTATTCTTGGCTTTGCCATTTTCCACCATTTCTTCGTGTTCTTGAACTTTTTTCTCTAATTCTTTGTTTGGCATAATTTAATAAATTATAGCACATCTATAGAAAACTAAGTCCTGTTTTTATCTATTTCCCATTTCTTAACGAATGGGAAGAAACAAAAAAACGCGCCGCAGCGCGTCTTTCGTGTTGGGTTTATAATTGATTGACTATGCCCATAAAGAGTGGATAGCCATCGTTTGTAGTAATTGCGTAAGCGAATGGATGATCAATAGTCATGCGTATTGGCATACTACCTTTTTCATCGACTTGAACATAAGTGTAAGCCGCTGCTTCAACACCTTTGTTATTCACTTCAATACCAGCGTTATGAACTGATTCATAAATGAATAGGTCGTCTTTATATTTTGGTTCTGCCATTTTGTCAAAGTTTGGCGTATAGGAGAAAGTTTCTTCTAAACCAAGCTGACTCAATAATGGCTTAAGACCATACTTATTTTGCATTTTAAACTTTGGTAGAGTCCAAATAGCATCTTCGTATTCCGTTTCAGCTGATGGCAACTTATTGAAATTAAGGAGCTTATTTAAAACACCATTATCTTTTAAGACGTTATCATAATCTTCTTCTGGTAAAAGAATATTTAAACTGATGCCGTTACAATATGGTAAGGAAGAAATTGTATATTTATCGGTGTAATAGAAAGTTGAGTCTCTATTCATTCCTCTCATA
>CACZNF010000136.1 GCA_902782395.1 uncultured Erysipelotrichaceae bacterium
ATATACCTTTGTGCCTGTTCCGCCTCCTGTTGAAGTCCGGTTAAGATATCCATTTGCTTTTCTGCATTTTCACAGTGTTCAGGCAGATATTCAACGAGCCAAAGCATATTTCAGAAGTAGAACTACCAATAGGAACGTGTTTAATTCTTTGAGTGGAGATTGCATGCCTGTGCATTACGCAACCACAGTGAGGGCAGATATGTACATCAGAAGCGGAGATTATTCCCTTGAATACAATTTCAGTTCGACCATCACAACGATCTACAATACCGCCGTCTGTTTGAACAAAAGATTTAAGGTCTGATTTAAAATAGAGAGTAGAAGATGTTTGATTAATGCTTAAGGTCTGTGTAGAATTGTTCATGGTAAGGATCCTTAGTAATGGTTTGTTTGTGGTTATTTAAATCTTACTAAATTTTCCTTACCACTTCAATTTTTCCAACCTCGAAATCAGTCGAATTTTTATCAAACCCACATGCTTTTACACAGACCCTTTTTTTTCATAGAAAAAGCGACTTTCACCCACACGCAAGCGTGTGGGTTTTACGTCGCAATTTATAACCTGACCTTGCTTTCAATCATTTTTATTCGTAAAGCTCCAAAGACTAGCGATATCCTTTGTCCTTAACCAAGCTTAATGGGAATTAGCATTCTTTAAAAGCGGCAAGCTTTCGTAAGTTCGCGTCATAAACCACCGCAAACTTTAATCTATCCTTATTGCAGTCAAATGAAGCCCCGTAGTCTCGAGCTAGGATTTGATTTACACCATCCTCAAGTTTAGCTTCGACCTCATTGGAGTTTTTCGTGTACTTAAATTCAACGATGATGATTTTTGAGTCAAGTTCAATGATAAAGTCAGGAAACCCTTGGCTTTCATAAACTTCGCGGTAGCAGGAAATACCAGAGCCTAGGACAAACATCTGTAGCACGGTCTTAATTTGGTATTCATCTGCAAAATTGTAGCATTTATTACTTCTAGGAATTTTGGCGAGGATTTCATTAAATTTAGCGACAATTTGCGCAGCAGTAGCATTTTGGATAAAGTCCTCTAAATCACCACATTCATTGGTGAAGAATGAACCAAATACCTTGTAAAGAGTAAGTCTTGACAAAGCCTTACGAAGCTCAAGGTTAGGAATTACTAGTACGGCTTTTTTATTTAGCATGTTGCCTTTCTTTAATGAGAGGTAACCACATTGAGTCATTAAAACATTTTGATCCATCGTTTGTAGGGTTGATGGATTTTTAAAGACATCCGTAGGTATTCTGATGTTTTTTTGGCTAAAAGCTTCAAAGTCAACTAGATGACTATTTAAGTATTTCACAAGAATACTAGGGCGACCGCCATTGTCATACCAATAATCATCAAATACCACACGTGGTTTGTTTAAAGCATTTGCAAAGAAGTTATTGACTGACCAAGTAGAGAAAACTGATGTTTCACCATATTCATCAAAACAGATATTGTCATAATAAGTTGCCAGCTTATTGAGTAAACGTTCTTTATATGACAGGTATTGTTCTTGAGAAAGGGAACTTATAGTGCAGTGGTTAAGCTTTTCAATGGCAATATCAATGTAGTCTTTAAAGTAAAGCTCGATTTCATCTCTAGTGTAGCCTACTATGGTGGCGATTTGCGGATGATACGAAATGTCTAGGATGTTGGTACCAGCTGAGAAGATGGAAACCTCTCTAAATCTAGTAATGCCGGTTACAAGTAGAAATCTTAATTTACCTGATACATCGCTTGATTTAATGGTGGCATAGAAGTATCTGATTTCATTACGAATAATCTCAAACATTTCATTGTTATCAATTAAAGTGTTTAAAGGGGCATCGTATTCGTCTATTAGCAAAACATAAGTTTGTTTTAGTTGTATGGTAAAAGCTGAGATAATATCCCCGATCTTTAAACCAACACAATCTAATTTTTCAATGCCAAGTTTTTGGCATTGTTCATTGATAAGAACAAGAAAATCCTTTCTAAAAACTTCTAATGAAGAGACGTCTAATCTAGAAAAGTCCAAGCGTAAAACCGGGTATTTAGGCTCGGTCCAACGTGGAGTCCCGTCTTCATTATTGCCGGCAATATAGGTGCCTTTGAAGTATGGTTCGGTTCCGTAGGTGAACAAGGTTTCAATAGTATCTAAGGTTAAAGATTTACCGAATCGTCTTGGCCGGGAGAAAAAAGAATATTTACAATTTTTTAAAGTAAATAATATCTCTTTGGTTTTATCGACATAGATACAATCATCATGTAATGTTTGGATAAAGTTAGAAATTCCAATAGGTATGTTTTTCATAGGTTCACCTTGGCCAAGAATATCGCTACCAAATATTATAAGCGAAATATGCTTTTAGTCATAGAAGCAACTTCATAGTAATAGCTTTTAATCACGCTCATTCTTAAGGCATAATACTTGGTTACATCCGTAGTCCATAAACTAACCTTTAGGAGGATAAACATTCTTCTTAGCGGTATTTTGGGGATTTTACTCTCTAATGCTTAGTTGGCCGGAGAGTAATTCAACTTCAGTTTACTCAGCTTGGCTACAGGATTTAGCAGTAAGGCCGTTCGTAAGGCACAAGATTACATAAACAAAATCACGATGGGAGTGCGTAGATTGCCTAAGGTTAAGAGAATGGTTACCAAATAGTTAACTAAAAACTGGCTAAATACTGGCATCTAGTATTAGAAGTAAATTTTACTAGCTTACAAAGTCTCCTCAAAAACTTGCAATAGCACCGGAACCGTTTAAACTGATTCCTTTTTCAAGTACTTTTTTCTGACAGATTAGGAATATAGTCTGACTGGTCAGGAAATGAACATGACAGCCAGGGATTTAATTCTGACA
>CACZNF010000137.1 GCA_902782395.1 uncultured Erysipelotrichaceae bacterium
AAGAATTTATTAACTATTAAAAATAAACAAATCATCGATATGGGTGGTAACCCAATTGATTATGATAAAACCGTCAAAGAATATATTGAACTCGCTAATTACATTAGACCAATGGTGACTGATACCGTCTCTATGATTGGTGAAGCAAGAAAAGAAAGAAAGAACATTTTATTTGAAGGAGCGCAAGGCGCTTTATTAGATGTTGACTTTGGTAGCTATCCTTATGTTACTTCCTCTAACGTCACTTCTGGTGGCACTGTGGATGGTACGGGTATTGGATGCCATGGCATAGATGATATCTTAGGTATTGTTAAGGCCTATGAAACAAGAGTGGGTGAAGGAGCTTTCCCAACTGAACAATTAAATGAAATTGGTGACTTAATTAGAGAAAGAGGTCATGAATATGGCACAGTCACCCATCGTCCAAGAAGAACAGGTTTCTTAGATTTACCAGCCCTTAAATACTCGATTCAAATTAACTCTATTTCATATATCTGCTTAACTCTTGTTGATGTTCTTACAGGTTTTCTGTACCCACTATGAATATAAGGGTCAATTAATTGATACTTTACCATCTTCAGATAGAATCTTAAGAGAATGTAAACCAGTCTATGAATATTTAGATGGTTGGGATGAAGATATTAGTGATATTAAATCCTATGATAAACTTCCAGAAAATGTTAGAAAGTATGTGGAGTTTATTGAAAAAGAAACTGGTACACCAGTGGTCATGGTTTCCACCGGTCCAGATAAAAATCAAACAATTATTAGGGAAGAAATCTTCTAATCGGTATAATGTAATATAACATTAAGAGGAAAAAGTTAATGTGTGGTATTGTTGGTTCCGTTGGATTTATTAGCCCAAAAGATTATGTCTTCAGTGGCTTAAAGATGTTAGATTACCGTGGATATGATTCCGCGGGTGTCGCTTATTTTAATAATGGCATCCAAATCTTTAAGGATGTCGGTAGTGTTGAACATCTTTTAAGTATTGTTCCTGAAACAATCAATACGAACATTATGATTGGCCACACTAGATGGGCCACACATGGTGCGCCTACAAAACTTAATACCCATCCACATATCTCTATGCACGAAAAGATTTGCCTTGTGCATAACGGTGTCATTGAAAACTTTAAAGAATTAAGAAGTTTCCTTGTGGGTAAAGGCTATCGTTTCTATGGTGAAACTGATACTGAGATTATCGCTAATCTATTAGAGTATTATTACCTTGAAAAAGGTGACATTATTGAATCAATTAAAACAATCATGACATTAGTCAAAGGTAGTTACGCTTTTGCCTTCTTCACTAATGATGATGAAAATACTTTATATGTCATCAAAAAAGCTTCTCCATTACTCATTGGTTTAGGTGAAGGTTTTAATCTTATCGCCTCAGATGCCTCCCCAATGATTGGACACACAAATAAGTTCATCGAATTAGATGACTTAGAATTTGGTATTGTTACCAAAGATAAAATCGCTATCTATAACAAAAACGGTGAAAGAGTGAAAAAGGATACCATCTCTAAAGATGTGGAATTAATTTCCCATGACTTAAAAGGTTATCCTCACTATATGATTAAGGAAATTGAAGAGATTCCTCAAACCGTCAAACGCTTAATTAATAAATACTATGATGATGGTAAATATCTATTTGATCAAAACCTCATCAAAGACTTAGAAGAAAGTGACCATATTATCTTTATTGCCTGTGGTACTTCTTATCACGCTGGTCTAGTAGGGGGTCGTTATTTTGAAAAATACGATAAATCCGCATCTAGATTTATTGCTTCTGAATGGGCGTTCCATCCAACTTATCCTGGTAAGAAGCCATTCATCATTATGATTTCTCAATCCGGTGAAACCGCTGACCTCATTCACTGCTTAAAAATTATTAAAGAACATAACTTAAAGAACTTAATAATCACTAATACAGGTGGTTCAACTTTAGATAGAAACGCAATGTATTCATTGCTCCTTTATAGTGGTATTGAAGTTTCTGTAGCGTCCACGACAGCCTCTGTTGCGCAAGTGACATTACTCGCTATGCTCGCTGCCGCTTTAAATAATGATACAAAACTCATTGACGATCTAACTGATTCTTTAGATGTCATTTATGACATTCAAGATCACTATAAGCCACTTATCATGAAAGTCGCTGAAGAAATCAAAGATAAAAAGAGTCTCTTCTATTTAGGTAGAAGCTTTGACTATTTCTTATCCTTAGAAGCTTCTTTAAAACTTAAAGAAATTAGTTATATCCATAGTGAAGCAATCCCAGGTGGTGAACTTAAACACGGCCCAATTGCCTTAATCGAAAAAGGTATTCCTGTTATTGTCTTTATTACTGACCCAGATACCGCAGCTTCTATGAGAGGTAATATCGAAGAAGTGAAATCTAGAGGGGCAAAAGTTTATACAATCGCCACTAAGAGTTTGTCTAAACCAGAAGACACCATCATGGTGGAAGATTATGCTTATTACTTATCTAGCGTAGCAGTTTCTTCTATAGCTTTCTATTTAGCGTATTATGTTGCCTTAGCTAAAGGCTTAAATGTTGATAAACCAAGAAACCTCGCTAAGAGTGTGACTGTGGAATAAGGAGGATCTATTTATGATCGACTTAGAAAAATATAATGACCAACCCGAATTTAAAGCGGCCTTAAAAGAAATGTTTTCATCTTTAGATGATTCAGTTATTAATAATCCAAGATACGCTTCTATCCTAGATAAAATTGTCGAACCAGATAGAATCCTCACCTTTGATATTAAGTGGAAAGATGACCAAGGTAATGTGCGTATGAACAAAGGTTATCGTGTCCAATATAATAACGTTAATGGTGTTTATAAAGGCGGTCTAAGATTCCATCCCACTGTTAATGTTTCTATCTTAAAACTATTAGGTTTTGAACAAATTTTTAAAAACTACTTAACCACCTTACCAATGGGTGGGGCTAAAGGCGGTAGTGACTTTGACCCTAAAGGTAAAAGCGATGCCGAAGTCATTAGATTCTGTGATGCCTTTATGAAAGAACTATACCCATATATTGGTGTTGATAAAGATGTCCCCGCTGGTGATATTGGTGTGGGCGCTAGAATTGTTCTTTAACTGGTAAACCATTAGATTTAGGTGGTTCTTTGTGTAGAACAGAAGCCACAGGTTTTGGTGTGACCTATTTTGCATTAGAAGCTTTAAAGACTTTTAAAAACACCGATTTAAAAGGTAAAAAGGTTATCGTCTCCGGTAGTGGTAACGTTGCCTTATATTGCTTAAAGAAAGTTACTGAATTAGGTGGTAAGGTCATCGCAATGAATGATAGTAGTAACGCGATTTATGCGCCTAATGGTATCGATTTTGAAACCTTAAGAGCGTTAAAAGAAGATA
>CACZNF010000138.1 GCA_902782395.1 uncultured Erysipelotrichaceae bacterium
AGGATGCTTCACTAAATTTGGATATATTTCAAGAAGTCTTTCTTTAGACATCTTTTCTTCGTTTAAAAGTAAAGCGTGCTTACTATCTTCCTCTAATGCCTTAGATAGTGCTTCTATTTGTTCGGTAGTTAGATATGTTTTTAAATGATTAAAAAAGTCCATCAGTAATATATTAACTGATAGACCTTTTATTATCAATTTGGGGAATGACTATTTCATGTAGCAGAATTCAAGAATCACTGTAGGAGTTGTTTTGTATTCTGGAGTGAGTTTGAATTTGACATTAGTGCCAGCTTCTTCGATATCTTTAACATCGATTTGATACCAAATGTCATTCTCGATTTTAGCGCGTTTACCACCGATGGTAATCTCAGCATTATATTTTCTATCCTCTGATAAGGTGATTTTTGGACGCATGAATAGTTTCTTAAAGCCTGCTTCAGACATGACGACAGGATTATACATCGTATCTTCACTAACAAAGTTAAAATTGAATTCGAATGGCTTTTTATGAGTGGCTTCTACGGTGGATTGTATGTAATAAGCATCATTAACAATGTTTTGCTCTTCCACAAGATCTTCCACTGATTTTTCTAATTCTTGAAGCTTCATTTCGCTATATTTTTTATAAGCATCATGCATTCTATCTTCGTATTTATACAAATCATATTTTTCTGGAAGCAAATTATAGAAAGGTCTTGTTCCATAGGACACTTGTCTGGCACCTTTCCAATCTTCTTCACCCCATTCATATTCGCATTCAGTAACGCTGAAATCATTAATAGTAATGTCTCCATTTCTCTCGACTAAATTTGTGATTTCAGTGGCAAGTGCTTGTTGGTTGTAGCCATAAACTTCAAAAGTTACATTTCCTGAAAAGCCTACATACATTGCTTGTCTAGGACCATATGTCACTTTGTAGATGTATTCTGTTCCGTATTTTTCAAATAAGTCATAGTAACCTTGGAATTCATCTTTTTCTAAAACTTCTTTGAGCTCTTCAATGTAACTATCTTTAAAGCCATAATTATCAAACGTATAGATGCTATTACGTGAAGTGTAATTTGCGGAGCTAACTGTGGTCAACATTGCGTATGTTTTATTTTCGTAAATTCCTTTATCAAAGTTCGTCTTTTTATAGAATTGACCAAGATATTTTGCAATTTTAGCATTTCTGATTTTCTCCGCAATTTCTTTGATGTCTCTATCATAGTATTGACTAAAACTCTCGTCATAGAAAAAGTAGCCAAAAGCATCACATAAACCAGCAAAGGTATTATATGCAAGTTTGCTATAGTTAGCACTTTTAAATCCGGTATCGGCTTGTTCGTTCAATTTTTGATAAACTTCAGGAACGAATGGGCAGTGTTCTTCATCAAGAATTTCTGGGTTTGTCATATCCTCGTCAATATGAACGTTTCTACCAAAGCCAAAATCAAGCCATGTAATATCTCTCATTGTTTCATTATTAACTACGGGTTTAACATGACGAAGATTGTTGAGAGATTCAGCGGTAGGTAAGTCACTTAATGGATCTTCCTCAATAGTGGAGCTATTTTCACTTGTGGAAGTAGGTACATTAGTACTACTACTTGGTAACGTATTTGGTAACGTCGGTAGTGTGGTTAATGGTATTTCTTCAGAGGAAATGTTGTTTCCAGTACAGCCAGTAATAATAAAAGGTAAGAGTAATAATGATTTGAGTTTCATACTAACGACCTCCTATTGATGAAATAAGTGCTGAAATAATCATAACTTTTCAGGCACACAAGCAATATTATAAGGATATATAAAATAGTGGTCAATTTATTTAAAATAAATTTGCTTTTATTTTGATAATGCGCTAGAGTATTATCTTCTATTAAATAAGTTAACATTTTATGTTATATTAAAAAGTGAGGTATTGCTTATGAGAATGGTCGATTTAATCATTAAAAAACGTGAAGGTCATGCTTTAACTCGTGAAGAAATTGCTTTCTGGATTGATGGCTATGTCAATGGTGTTATTCCTGACTACCAAGTCAGTGCGATGAATATGGCTATTTTATTCAAGGGTATGACAGAGGAAGAAGTTATCAACTTAACTGATTTAATGGAACACTCTGGTGAAACATTAGATTTATCTGTCCTTAAAGGTGTTAAAGTTGATAAACATAGTACCGGTGGTGTTGGTGATAAGACTTCCTTGGTCCTAGGACCAATGGTTGCGGCTTGTGGTGCGACATTCGCTAAATTAAGTGGTCGTGGTTTAGGCCATACTGGTGGTACATTAGATAAATTAGAATCCATTCCTGGTTTAACAATCCAAGTCAATGGTGATCGTTTTATTAATCAAGTGAATAAGATTGGTATTGCTATTGCTGGTCAAACACAATCCTTAGTGCCTGCGGATAAAAAGATGTATGCTCTTAGAGACGTCACAGGTACTGTTGAATCCATTCCACTTATTGCCGCTTCTGTTATGTCTAAGAAATTAGCCGCTGGAACAGATGCCATTCTTTTAGATGTTACTCTTGGTAATGGTGCCTTTATGAAAGACATTGACCAAGCTAGAACATTAGCGAAATTAATGGTCAAAATCGGCAATGGCTTAAAACGTGATACACGTGCAGTTTTATCCAACATGAATGAACCTTTAGGTTTAGCGGTTGGTAACGCATTAGAGGTTAAAGAAGCAATTGCTGCTTTACATGGTGAAGGTCCAGAAGATTTAATGGAACTTTGCTATATCACAGGTAGCATCATGCTCGAACAAGCGCACATTTGTAAAAACCATCAAGAAGGCCGTAAAATGCTTGAAGAGTGCATTAAAGATGG
>CACZNF010000139.1 GCA_902782395.1 uncultured Erysipelotrichaceae bacterium
TTGTTTTTGGCCACCTGAAAGAGCGATTGGTTCTTTTTTAAGATATTCAAGCATACCAACACTTTCAGCGAAGCGTTCGATTTCTTCTTGCATCTTGTCATGTGGGAAGCATCTATTTTCTAAACCAAAAGCAATATCATCTTCCACTGTGGAACCAATGAATTGGTTATCAGGATTTTGGAATATTAAAGACACCTTGCTTTGGAAGTTTTGGATATTACTTTTAGTGACTTCTTCATCATCAAAATAGATTTTGCCATCGTTTTTTTCTAATAAACCAACAATGAGCTTAGCCAACGTGGATTTACCAGAACCGTTATGACCTAAAACGGAAACGAAAGAACCTTTAGGGACACTAAAAGATATATCGTCAATAACTTTGTTATCGCCGTCGTATGAGAAAGATAAGTTTTTAATTTCTAATTTGCTCATGCTTGAAGATTATATCACGCATCCATAAAAATGAGTATTGATATTGCCTTTTTCACATAGTGAGCAAGCTTATATAGTTACTTCTTTTTCTCGCTTCTGATGATGTTTGCCAGTTTTCCAATTGCCTTCTTGAAGGTTAAATACAATGTTGATTGACTAGTGATGCCAGTATGCTCAAAATCCGCAATTGTGTAGCCTTCAAGAGTCAACAAAAGCATCATAAATTCTTGATGTTCAAAATCTCTCTTATGTTTGTTAATCATGAGCTTTAATTCATGAATTGACCGCATACGTTGATAGTTTTCATCGTTTTCCATGACTGAGTCTAAGACAAAAGTATTCTCATTATAATCATTATCAAAGCTCACAAAGCTGACCTGTGTTTTAGATTTTTCAGAATAGTAGTTAGTGCTCATGTAATTTCCTATTTGTAGTTCAATTGATTTTCTCCAAAAAGTGTAAAATGAACACTTCTGTGGATTGAATTTCCTGACGACATTAGGAAAAGAATCATTACAAATAGTTATTAGTTCACTAGGAGTAACTCCACAATTCTTGTACTTGATATCGATTAGTTCGTGGATAAATGCTTGTGCTGCTCTTTTGTAACGGTCTTGTAATTGTACGTATGCGGCATGACTACCTTGAGCTATGAAAGTATGTGTCCGCTCATCTAGTATGCGTCTATAGGTCTTGTAAGACGGCATAAAACCTCTCCTCTCTACACCGGGTAAGGTGTTTAGATATTTGTTTTATGCACCTCCGCTAATAAAATACCCGCAGCTACGGAGGCGTTTAATGAGTTCACATGTCCAAATTGGGGAATTTTGACAACGTAGTCAGAATTCTTTAAAACCAATGGTGATACGCCTTTGCCTTCACTACCTATAACGACGACAACTGGGAAATCGTATTTAATTGAAGAATAATCAATTGTGGCGCTTCCATCTGTGGAAACAACCCAATAGCCTTCTTCTTTTAATGTCTTAATTGCTTGATTGAGATTATTAACAACTGCCACTGGAACATAGTTAATGGCTCCCGCACTTGTTTTAGCGACTGTCGCATTTAAAGAAACAGAGTTATGTTTTGGTAAAACAATACCCGCTGCTTCAAAGACATCAGCGCTTCTTAAAATGGCCCCAAGGTTATGAGGATCATTAATATTATCAAGCATGACAATAATTTTCTTGTTTTTCTTATTGGCCTTAATAATGATTTCCTCTAAAGAAACTGTTTGATATGGTTTGAGTTCAGCAGCTAAGCCTTGATGCACACCACCATCGCACATCTTTTCCATTTCATTAGGGGAAATGTTAACAACTGGTAATTTATTATCTCTAATGAGATTAATAACTTTCTGGTCGTTAAAGTTATGAACAAGAAAAACCTTTAACGCCTTTTTAGCGTTAATGGCTTCTATTACAGGATTCTTACCGTATATGAGATTAATATCCTTGTTCATTAATTTATTTCTTCAATACAATTAATGTATTCCAAAGTTGATAAGGCTTCAATAATTTCTGTATGTGATTTGTATTTTTTCAACTCTTTAGAGTTAATTGTTAAAGAAATACTATAAACACCTAAGCCTGTATTGTTATATGCTGGGTTAGCTTCAATGTCGTCGATTCTTAAACCAAGTTTACGAATCACACCAGTGAAGTTCACTAAATCATTTCTATTTTTAAGTTCTAAATGAATTTCAAAGTGATTACTTCTATTTTTCATATAGAATTCAATTTTTGGCATAGCGCTTAATGTAATAAAGGCTAAAACCACACCGATAATAGCAGCGGTATATAAACCAGTGCCTAGGGCCGCACCAATGATGCCTGTAAGCCATAAGGCTACAGCGGTTGTTAAACCTTTGATTTGGTTTTTAGAGGAGTATAGGAGGGTGTTACCAGAAATAATGGCGCCACCTAAAACCACTGCTGCAGTAATTGCAGGGAAGGCTTCACCATAGTTAGCGGCAAAATAGATATCCACTAAAGCGGCAATCGCGGAGAACAACGCTACAAAGGTAAATGTTCTAAAACCAGCGGTATGTCTCTTTCTACTTCTTTCGAAGCCGAATAAAGCGCCGACAAGGAACGCTAAAACTAAACGGATAATAATGGTACCGATATTAAAGTCACCGAGCCATCCATTAGTTAATTGATTAATTGGATCCATTGCAATAAAGTCTTTCATAAGAAAACCTCCTATTTACGGTTAATAAAACCTCTATGATTACGAATAAATACTTCGTTTTCGTATTCTTCAGCAGCCTCGGTAAAGGCTTGTTCGTTTGCTTCTTCCACATCTAGAGGTGGAATCTCTTTTGATAAATGTTGAATTTGGGCGGCTAATAAATCAATTTCTTT
>CACZNF010000140.1 GCA_902782395.1 uncultured Erysipelotrichaceae bacterium
AAGCCATCTTTGCCACTACTGATAAAGAGAAAGGCGCTTTAAAAACATTAGCCACTAAAGAAGGCTATAAGACTTATGTATTACCAGGTAACATTGGTGGTCGTTATAGTGTCTTTACCGCTGTTGGTACTTTCCCACTTGCCTGTGCCGGTATTGATGTAGAAGCATTAATTAAAGGCGCTAAACAAGCTAGAGAAGAAATCGAATCTCAACCATTAGCAATTAATAAGTGCTATCAATACGCCGTGATGAGAGATTATATGTATCGTCATAATAAACCAGTTGAGATGTACGTTACTTATGAACCACAAATGAGTCAAATCAGTGAATGGCTTAAGCAGTTATTTGGGGAATCTGAAGGTAAAGAACATAAGGGTCTTTTCCCAAGCAGTGCGACATTCTCCACTGACTTACATAGCTTAGGTCAATATATTCAAGATGGTACACCATTATTATTTGAAACCATTATCAATGTTTTAAATCCAAAAGATGACATTGTCATTCCTCACGATAATGAAGATTTAGATGGTCTTAATTATTTAGAAGGTAAGAACTTAGCGTTCGTTAATCAAAAAGCCTTTGAAGGTACATTACAAGCCCATGAAGATGGCGGTGTTCCATGCAACGTTATTACCGTTGATAAATTAGATGCTTATAACTTAGGTTATCTCTTCTACTTCTTCATGAGAGCGTGTGCGATGAGTGCTTATTTGCTTGAAATAAATCCATTTAATCAACCTGGCGTCGAAGTTTATAAGAAGAACATGTTCCACCTTTTAGGTAAAAAAGGATATTAAAAACTATAGATAGTTTGCTATTCAGAAAGTCGCATTAAAATATGCGATTTTTTGATTGACTATATTTATATATAAGTGATATATTATTTAGGCGCATTGTTAATCGGATGCTTAGCTCAGCTGGGAGAGCATCACCCTTACAAGGTGGGGGTCGGCGGTTCGAGCCCGTCAGCATCCACCACTTCAAATGCGTAAAAACCCATCGATGAGATGGGAGGGTAGCGAAGAGGCTAAACGCGGCAGACTGTAAATCTGCTACCTACTGGTTTCGGCAGTTCGAATCTGCCCCCTCCCACCATTAAGGTTGTTGGGGTGTAGCCAAGCGGTAAGGCAACAGACTTTGACTCTGTCATCTCACTGGTTCGATCCCAGTCACCCCAGCCAAAGCATTCACTCTCTAGCTCAGCCGGTAGAGCACTTGACTTTTAATCAAGGGGTCTGGAGTTCGATTCTCCAGAGAGTGACCAGAAAGTGCCCAGGTGGCGGAATAGGTAGACGCACAGGACTTAAAATCCTGCGGTAGCGATACCGTACCGGTTCGATTCCGGTCCCGGGCACCAACTTAAAAATAAAACCGACATGTAAATGCCGGTTTTTTCTTTATTTAATATCTATATTAGAATGTATATTCCACTGTGGCTTCTGCAACACCAGTATATGTACCGTTATATTCGGTTACAGTTGTTTGGCTTGCATGTTGTGTGAAGGTGCCCACATTACTAATAAAGCGATTTAATGTGAAACTTGTGCAGTAGCCATTTTCACCATAATGCATAAAGTATTCTTCTGAGCCTAGATATTCGCCTTCATACGTCGCATTGCCAAGACCTGGTCTAGTACCTGTGTTTTTATACCAAGCCCCTAGTGGATTTAGATAGTATCTTGCTTCAAAGGTGACATTTGATTGAGCAGATTCAGCGTTCTTTTTAAGTCGTTGCATCCATGTGTACCAACCACTGATGTAAAGATTAGCGCCACCCTTTGAGTTATTCATTTCGCTAGAGGCTTCACCACTTACGACACTAAAAGTGCCATCTCCTCTTTTATCTTCGATAACTAATGAAGAGGTAACTTCAGTATTTGCTTCCATGGCTGTGCCATCCGCTTTTTTCATTGGATAAACACCTGTAGTCTTTTCACGGAATGAATAAGTTATTTTAGCAGTCTTATACGCTACTTGATTAATTGATTCCGCTTTAGCGCTATATTGTTCAGCAGTGACACCTGGATCTACAGAAGTAGTTGGTGAATCTGAGGTGGAAGTATCACTAGCACTAGTATTAGTGTTAGAAGAATTTTGACCTTGTGAGCAGCCAAGCAATGAAAAAATAGATATTAACAAAACGCTACATTTAACGATAGATTTCATAATGAATACCTCTATACATATCTTATATCTTTTATTTCGATATCTTCAAGGTTTTTAGATACTTCTTCTGTTCGTCAGTGATACGATATGACTCCACTGCTTTTTGAATTGTTTTATTATGCACCCAAAGAGAAAGTTTATTTTCTTCTATATATTTAATCGCGTGCGCGTATTGCTTTGCTAGGGCAGTGGCAAAATACCAAGCAATCATCATGTTGATATAGTATTCTTCACTTTTGACTTCACTAACTAACTTTAGATATTCTTCTTTAAAATCCTTATCTAAATATAAAGACATGAGCATCTTAATAGCGAATCTCACTGTATAAGTATGTTTGCTCTTTAACCATTTCTTTATTTTGATAAGTAAATCATCTTTATTTTTATTAAATGCTTTAGGGCATAATTGGTCACAGGTGGCCCAATTATCAACATAAGGTAAGAATAATTCAACCTGAGATAAACAGTCCTTATAATCCTTATTTAAAGAAATAATAAAAGCGTGTAGTTGATTCTCTTCGAAGTATTGATGAGGTAACTCATTTAAAAACTCTTTAGATAGGTCACTACCATTTATTGACTTCGCTATTTCTTTAAGCTCAGGAGTTCGTACACCGATGATGGTTTCAGGAT
>CACZNF010000141.1 GCA_902782395.1 uncultured Erysipelotrichaceae bacterium
GGTATCAATAATATTAAGACGATATCCCTTCCAGTGAGCAGTAGTCGCAGCACTAGTAATAGTAATACCTCTTTCTTTTTCTTGTTCCATCCAGTCCATTTGAGACTCACCATCATGAGTTTCACCTATCTTATGAGTAATACCTGTATGAAACAAAACCCTTTCAGTAAAAGTAGTCTTTCCGGCATCAATATGAGCCATGATACCTATATTTCTAATTTTATCAATCGTAACGTCTCTAGCCATAAAACACTCCTACCATCTATAATGTGCAAATGCCTTATTTGCTTCAGCCATTTTATGAGTATCTTCTCTCTTCTTAACTGCAGCACCAGTTCCATTCGCAGCATCCATAATTTCATTTGCTAAATTAATAGCCATACCCTTACCATTTCTTAGTTTAGCATAATTAACTAACCATCTTAATGCAAGAGTATTTGCTCTATCTTCCTTAACCTCAATAGGTACTTGAACATTAGAGCCACCAACTCTTCTTGCTTTAACTTCAAGAGCAGGTTTAATATTTTTCATTGCTTCTTCATATACTTCCATTGGATCTTTCGAAGTCTTTTCTCTAATTATATCGAAAGCATCATAAAGAATCTTTTGAGCAGTTCCCTTTTTACCACCAATCATAATTTGATTAACTAACTTAGTAATCATTTTTGAATTATACACTGGATCTGGTAGAACTTCTCTTTTTTTTGCACGATATTTACGCATTATTATTCTCCTTCCTTTATAGTAATATCCCTTTTATTCTTTTATAATATTATTCTTTTGGTTTCTTAGCACCATACTTAGAACGGCCTTGTTTTCTATTTTGAACACCTTGAGTATCCAAAGTACCTCTAATGATGTGATATCTAACACCGATTAAATCCTTAACACGACCACCACGAATTAATACAACACTATGTTCTTGTAGATTATGTCCTTCACCAGGAATATATGTATCAACTTCTCTACCATTAGATAATCTAACACGAGCAAACTTTCTTAACGCAGAGTTTGGTTTCTTAGGAGTTCTAGTTCCTACCTTAACACATACCCCTCTTTTTTGAGGACTATTTTGTTCAATCTCTTTCTTTTCAATAGTATTATAACCTACATTTAACACAGGACTCTTACTCTTTCTAGTTTTGTCCTTTCTACCATGTCTAACAAGTTGGTTAATTGTTGGCATAACATTTTCTCCTTTCCATATCCACACATCCAAGTGTGTCAAATTGCTTTTTTTAATAATGTTCTACCTAAATAGAACCGCTTAAAAATGCAAGAATAATATAACACTCTTAGTCATCATTTGTCAACAATTTTTAATAACAAATTAACACTAATTCTATAATATTAAACTACACCCTAATTTATTCATTAAAACATAATAAAAACAACCATTAGGCTGTTTTATAATTATTTAACTAAAACTAACTTAACTCCATTCGAAGTAAATCTAGCTGCAGGTTCTTTAATTTCTTCAGGATTAATTTCAGGACACTCTTCAATTGGATTTTCTTCATCCTCTTCAAAAGGTTCAACTTCAATAGGAATAGGATCAATTTCAATTGGTTTAGGTTCTTCATAAGAATAATTTAATGCTAAATTACCTTCAACCATTATCACTTTCTTCATAATTCCCCCTCTTTCTTTTCGGTATAATATTATACATTTTTTTTACAATTTGTCAAGTTTTTCTACCAATCACTACCAAATTACAATTCAACTAATTCCTTAAATACCTTCAAAAACTCTTCAATATCTTCCATACTAGTCAAATGCGTCATACTTAACCTAATAGTATTTCTTGCAAGCCTTTCATCACCTGTCATTGCAAACACTGACTTAGACATAGCATCTTCCAAAGCACATGCAGTAGTAGTTGAAACATAAATACCTCTATTTTCTAACTCCTCTAGTATCATCTTAGTATCTTTTCCTACTAAACTAAAATTCAAAGTATAAGCAAATGCACTCTCTGGACTATTAATATGAACACAAGATAATTTACCTAACTCTTCCCTTAACTTATTATTTAACTTAACTACCTTGCTATATCTATCATCAAACTCATCCATTACAATTGATAATGCCTTCTCCATAGCAAGCACATTAGCAGTAACTGGAGTACCACTCCTATATATAGTAGTGGACTTACCACCATGAATCAAAGGAATTAACTTAATATCATTAAAATTAATCAATACCCCAAAACCATTTAATCCCATAAACTTATGTGGAGTCATCGTAATAAAATCAACATTACTATAATCAATCCTAACCTTACCAATAGCTTGAGTTGCATCACTATGCATTACACAATTAGGATATTCCTTAACCAACTTAGCAATCTCTTCAATAGGTTGAACAATACCTAATTCAGAATCAACCGAAGTAATACTTACTAAAATAGTATCATCATCCAACTCTTCCTTCAAAACATTCATATCAACCAAACCATTACTATCCAAAGGAATAACACTAATATCATAACCTAAACCAGATAAATAATTACAAGGTGCAACAATACTCGAATGTTCCAAAGCAGAAATTATAATCTTCTTTCCCTTATTTTCTTCCTTAAAAGCTAATCCCTTAATAACTAAATTATTAGCCTCACTCGCTCCACTAACATAAATAACATTTTTACCACTTGTATTAAAATAACTACCTATCTTACTCGAAGCCTCATCAATTCTTTTCTTAGCTTCCTTACCCAATACATGTTTACTATTAGGATTAGCAATATACTTCCTAGTAGCATTAACATAAGTATCTAATACTTCTTCATTAACAG
>CACZNF010000142.1 GCA_902782395.1 uncultured Erysipelotrichaceae bacterium
GGCGTTGCTTTACAAGTAGCAGTTGTTAATATTCCAGGTTTAAATAACTTCTTCTCTTGCTATCCTTTGGATATTGCGCACTGGGGCATTATCATTGCTTTAAGTGTTGCGCCACTCGTGGTTCACGAAATTGTGGCCCTTGTTCTCTTTATAAAGAGAAAAGCCAGTAGATAAACCTCTCCACTCTCAGTAGAGTTATTAATTTTTATAGTAGTGTGCTTAATTTTAGGTATGCCTATATCATTTAAGCATGCAAAACGAAAAACGTATCATTATTATCGGTGGCGGTGTCGCTGGTTTATCAGCAGGTATTTATGCTGAACAGCACGGTTTTCACGCTGTTATATTAGAAAAGAACCCAGTCGTGGGTGGTATGTGTGTAGGCTGGAATAGAAAAGGCTATTATCTTGATGGTTGCATTCACTGGCTTACTGGCACCAAAGAAGGCACATTCTTAAATGAAATGTGGAAGAATGTCGGTGCTTTTAAAACACAAGATGATATTTTATACCTCGATAGTTGGGGTACTTTTGAATACGAAGGTCAATCAGTCACTCTTTGGAGAGATCTTGACCGCGCTGAAAGAGAATGGAAAGAATTATCTCCAGTTGATAGTAAGATGATTCATAAGTTCTTCAAGATGGTTAGAGACTTCACCAAAGTCGAATTACCATTAGACTTGCCTTTATCAATGATTCCATTACATAGAAAAATAGCTTTAGGCTTAAAGGTCTTATCTGTTTGGCCAAGCTATTTAGCCACTATGACGCAATCATGCGAACAATTCGCAGCGAAATTTAAATCACCAGTTATTAGATTTGCCTTAGAAAAAGCTCAAATTGGTGCGGGTAACTTATTCTCCATGATTTATAGTTATGCGACAGTCGTAGCGGGTGATGGTGGTGTTCCAATTGGCGCTTCTACCCCAATGGTGGAACGTATGAAAGAAAAGTTCCTCTCTTTAGGTGGCGCTTTAAAAGTGAACGCTAATGTTGATAGTGTAATCGTCGAAAACGGTGTGGCTAAAGGCATTAAATTAATTAATGGTGAAGAATTTAGAGGCGATTATGTTGTCTCTTGTTTAGATACCAATTACACCTTAAAGAGATTATTAAGAGACCAATATAGATTCCCAGCTTTCCAAAAGAGATTTGATAATCCAAAAAGAAATCCCGCTCCTAGCTGCGTGATGATGCATTTTGCGATTGACAAAAATAGTGGTATTCCAACACCATATTCCTTTAACTGCGATAAATTCTACTGTGGTGGTTTAACAATTGATCACTTAACCATTCGTAACTATGCTTATGATGAAACGTTCACAAGAGGTGATAAAACCATCCTTTCCGTCATGGTGGATCAAAGTAGCAATGAATATGCTTATTGGAGAAAGCTTTCTAAAAATAGAAATCTCTATTTAAAGATGAAGAATGACATTGCTAACGATGTGAAAACTAGAATCCTTGCTAGATTCCCAGAATTAAAAGATATCGAACTATTAGATGTCTGTACACCACATACATTTAATAGATACGTTAACACCTCTTATGGTGTTTATATGAGCTTCTTATTCACTAAGAAAGATCCTATGTTCGCTCATAGTGGCACAGTCCGTGGTTTAAGAAACTTCTACTTATCTGGTCAATGGATGCAAGGTCCTGGTGGTTTACCAATCGCCATGACACAAGGTAAGTTTGCTATTCAAAGAATATGCAAAAAGGAAAAGTTGTCCTTTGTGTTCTCTCCAATTCCAGTGAAGAAAAAAGCCTAGTTATCTATTGATAACAACAAAGTTAAATAAATTGTTGCAAGTTATTTACAATTTTACTATTATATTAAAGCGACTAAAACGAATTACTACCTGCCGACTTGGCGCAATCTGGTAGCGCAACTGAATCGTAATCAGTGGGTTGCAGGTTCAATTCCTGTAGTCGGCACCAGCAAATTTGGGTATTTAGCTCAGCTGGGAGAGCATCTGTTTGACGTACAGAAGGTCGGCGGTTCGATCCCGTCAGTACCCACCAAATTGTTAAATAAGCCCTGACAAAGGGCTTTTTTACAAGAAGCACGCGTAGTTTAGTGGTAGAACTTTAGCTTCCCAAGCTAATCGTGCGGGTTCGATTCCCGTCGCGTGCTCCATATAAAGTTTATTGCGCTCTTACAAAGAGCGTTTTTTGATTAAAGATTTGCTTAAAAGCTTTGATATATTCAAGAAAAAAGAGATAAAATAGTGGAGATTATTACGAAACATATTGTTTATATAAGGAGTTAAAAATGAAAAAATTAATTCTCATTAGTGCTTCAATATTAAGCTTAACTGCTTGTTCTTTGTTTGGTGATCATTTCAAAAACACCCCACCTACTAATTTTAAAGTCGCATTTAATGTTGGCTGTTCTGGTGAAAAAGGTCTAATTGAAGTAGTGGATAAAGATGTCTATATCAATAGTTATCAAAAAGATAATTTTAATAACTCCTATTTCGCTCATTTTGATAATGAAAATTATGTTTATTACCATAAAGACGTTTTACATGATGGCGATTGGGAATCTTATACTCCTGAGACCGCTAATACTAAAAACATGACCACTCTTGATGCTATTAACATCTTTGTGGGCACTATTAGTAGTTTATATTCTGACATTTTTAACGTTGAACTTATTAATGGCCATAGATCTTCTGGTACAGAGCAAGTCATTAGCATTGATACGGATGTTTACAATGTCGGAAGTAAAACATATTGGTATTTTGAAGGTATTAAAAAAAAAAAAAAAA
>CACZNF010000143.1 GCA_902782395.1 uncultured Erysipelotrichaceae bacterium
CATTAAAGAAGATGAAAACTTTGGAAGAGGTAGTGATAAGAACTTTAAAGTCAATGTTGAGTTCGTTAGCGCTAACCCAACCGGTGACTTACATGTTGGACACGCAAGAGGCGCCGCGATTGGTGACTCCATTTGCCGTATCATGGAATTTGCTGGTTACAATGTGACACGCGAATACTACATCAATGATGCCGGTAATCAAATCGATCACTTAGCGGAATCTATTCTTGCTAGATATAAACAATTATTAGGTATTGAGGCTGAACTTCCAGAAGATGGATATCACGGCCAAGACATTATCTTTGTTGCCCAAAAAATCGTCGATGAAATTGGCGACAAATTATTAAATGAAAAAGACCCAATTCCATATTTAAAACGTCGTGGTATGGATCTCGAATTAGACAAAATTCGCGAAGATTTAGCGACTTTTAGAGTACATTTTGATGTTTTCTCATCAGAATTAAAGGTCAGAAGTAATGGTGCTGTCGAGAAAGAATTAGATTATCTCAAAGACCACACATATAAAGATGGTAATGCTGTTGTATTAAGAACCACTGACTTCCTTGATGATAAAGATAGAGTCATCGTCAAAAGCAATGGTGAATACACATATTTCATGCCTGATATTGTTTATCACGTCAACAAGATGTCTCGTGGTTTTGACCAATTAGTGGATGTCTTAGGCGCTGACCATCACGGATATAAGCCTGAAGCTCTTGAAATTGAATTGATTCAAATGGTGAGATTCATTAAAGATGGCGTGGAAATCAAGGCCAGCAAGAGAACAGGTGACGCGATTACCTTAAGAGAAATCTGTGAGGAAGTCGGTGTTGACGCTATGAGATATTTCTTCGCGATGCGTGCCGCAAGCGCACATTTGGACTTTGATATGAACCTTGCGTTAGAACAAAGTTCTAATAACCCAGTCTATTATGCACAATATGCTCACGCTAGATTATGTTCTATATTAGAGCAAGGCAAAGATATCGGAATCGATATCAAAGCAAGTCAACTTGCTAAACCAAGCGAAATTGCTCTATTAAAACATTTAGCGAACTTCACTAATGTGGTGAATGATTCCGCGAAAGAAAGGGCGCCTTATAAAATTACCAATTATATTCATGAACTCGCATCTTTGATTCATGAATTCTATACAGAGTGTCGTGTTATCGATAGAGATAATGTGGCAACAAGTTCATCTCGTTTAGCGCTTTGTAAAGCGAGTGAAATCGTGATGAAGAACGCACTTAACTTAATTGGAGTTAGTGCTCCAGAACACATGTAATGAAAAAGGAGAATACATACATGGGAAGATCATTATTAGATTTAGCTTATGACTATGTCAGTCAAAGCAAAGAACAAGTAAGTTTTAAAGATTTATGGGCTTACGTTGTGGAAAAAGCAGGTTTAGATGAAGAAACCGCTGCTAGAAGAGTTTCTTCTTTCTACACAAACTTAATGCTTGATGGTAGATTTGTCACCTTAGGTGAAAACCAATGGGATTTAAGAAGCCGTCACACATTCGATAAAGTCCATATCGATATGAAAGATGTCTATTCTGACGTTGAAACAGATGATGATGACGACGAAGAAGAAGACGAAGAAGACAAGGAATACAATAAAGTATTCAGCTCCAAAGAAGGCGAAGACTTCGAAGAAGAGGAAGAAGAATCTGAAAAGTCTGAAAGTGAAGAGGAAGAGGTTCAGTAATGTTCGAACAACTTCAAAAAGTTATAGAACAATACGACTCTATCGTTTTATTTGGTCATCCATTTCCTGATGGAGACTGCTATGGATCACAAATTGGTCTAAGAGAAGCCCTCCGTTTAAATTATCCAGATAAAAAAGTCTACGCCGTTGGTAGTGGACTTCGCCGTTTCTTTAGATTCATCGCTCCAATGGATGAGATTGATGATGAAGTCATAAAGAATTCTTTAGCTATACTATTAGATGGCAATGACTTATCAAGGATGGAAGATGAAAGAGTATATCATGCTAAAGCGTGGATTAAAATTGACCATCATATGGAAAACTTCAAATTTAATGAAGGTCCATTCGTCCTTAATACAGATGCTAATTCAACATGCCAATTGATCGTTGAATTCATCCAAGAAGCTGGATGGAAAGTTAATCCTACAATTTGTAACGCATTATACTTAGGAATTTTGACCGATAGTGGACGTTTTCAATTTGTGGAAGATTTCCCTAAATGTTTCCATGAAGCAGCATTTTTATGCGAAAACGGTGCAAAACCAAACAGAATTAACTCGATTTTGAATGTTACAAGTGAATTAGCGATGAAGTTTAAAGGCTATGTTTATAACAACTACAAAAAGAGTAATCATGGTGTTATCTATTTAACCTTTACTTATAAAAAATTATGTGAGCTTAAAGTCTCACCTGATAAAGCTGGAAACATGGTTAACTTAATCGCAAATGTTGTCGGTAATCCTATCTGGGCATTCTTCTGCGAGAATAAAGATGGAACATGCCACGCTGAGTTTAGAAGTAACGGTCCTGGTGTTCAACCAGTCGCTGCGAATCATGGTGGCGGTGGACATTACCATGCCGCAGGCGTGACACTTCCAGACATGAGTGAAGAAACCGTTCAACAACTAATTGAAGAATTAGATGAAGCCATTGTTATCTATAGGAAGGAGCAAAAATAATATGTGGGAAAAAGAATTAGAAGTCGCAATTGAAGCAGGTCTATTAGCGAGAGTCAAAATCATGGAAATCTACAATCAAG
>CACZNF010000144.1 GCA_902782395.1 uncultured Erysipelotrichaceae bacterium
AATTCATCAACGAGGGCCTTATTATCCTTACTTTTACTACTAGATAAAGTCATGAATGATTTACGGTATAAATCAAAGATTTGTCTAGCGCCTTTTTCTTCATAGTTAGAATAGATTCTTCTAAATAACTTATTAGCGATGTTTAAGATAACATCGTTTTTGATTTTAGTGTTTTGTACTTTGTTATTAACTAAATCAAAATAAGGCTTTTCAAAGTCTTTCGCGTATTCGAATAATTCATTCTTATCTTCATACGTTTTAGCGATGGTTAAGAAAGTAGATTCTTCTTTCTTTAATTCACTAGCAAATCTAGCGGGATTATCACTGAATGATTTCTTCAGCATCTGCACCATGGCTTTTCTCACCCTCGCGCAGTCTTCTCCTCCCGCTTCCATTAAAGCTAAGAAGTCATTATTCATGCGTTGGATATCATCCACTCGCCATAATGATGTATTAACTAAACTATCATCATTAGGAATCTTAAAGTTACATTTTAATTTGGCTAAGTTAGCTTCAAAGTTAAACTTATTAGTTTCTGTTAAACGACATAACTTCTTATACGCGGCTTTGTACTTATTATTGTTATTAATCTTCATATCCGCGACCGCGAGGTTGAAGTCTGTTCTTTCTAAGTTGTTTAATTCTTTTTCTTTAAAGCCTGTAAACTTCCTAGCAACGATTTCTTCCTTTTTGACGGATAAAGTACCAACTTTGTTGGTTTGGACTTTAATATCGTTAAATTTGCTCTTCTTTTCTTTAGAGATTAAAGAGCTAACAATAGAGTAGACGATGCTATCGAATTCATCGTCTAACTTAATGCCTTCAGTACCATTAGCTAAGGCTTTAGGCATTTGTTCAGGAAGGAAGCCGTTATCAAAGACTGGTAATAGTCTTAACTTAACGTCCACTTCGTTTTCTGTTCTCTTTTTAAATCTTGTCCATTCGTTTTTAACCCAAGGGGCTAAAAGGTATTCACTATGGTTTGGTGAAGCACAGACTAAGACAAAAAGTTTAGCGCTTAATAAAGCACTACAAATGACTGGTTCAAAAGCTTTACCAGCGTATTTGTGGTAAAGTGTTTCTTCAGCGTAGAAGACATTTAATCCCCAATCAGTAAATTTTCTATATAGTTTATCAGCGGTTTTACTATCCCAAGTTAAATCGCCTTTTTCCGTTGTTCTTTTATAAATTGTTTTAATTGAAGCTTCACGGATCTTATCGATTTCCTCTAAGCGATCACGATAGTTTTTAAGTTGAGCGGGATAGTTCGCTAATAAGGATTCGAGTTTATGGTAGTACTCTTTAGTGAAGATAGATTCTTTTTGGACAGCAGAAATAACTGGTTTCTCTGTAACGTTATTATCTTCACTAACGAAAGAAACACCATAATCTGTTAAAAGTAATTGATAGTAGATTTCCGCGACTTCTGGATTAGTGGACATCAAATCTTCCAAGATTAAACCGGCTTCATTGAAGTCACAACCATTTCTTTTAGTAATAGCATCGTCAAGTCGACGGCGGAGTGTTGAATCGAGAACGGTTTTAGATTCTTTTAAAGGGAAAGTTCTAAAACAATGATGACACTTAAAGTAATCCTGATTTTGATCAACTGTCTCCTCACTACCACAGTTCGGGCAAAGGATGACAATATCTGGCATTAGAACTTATACCCCCAGCTAAGTAAGATTTCTTTGATGTGATTAATTGGGATGAAGAAGTTAAACGCTTCATGCTCTTCAGAAGGCGCACTAACACACATCGCAATTACTTCGCCTTTACTGTTGAATAATGGACCACCAGAATTACCATGGTTAATGCCAACGTCAGAAGTTAATAAGTATTCACCATGAAATTCCTTATGCACATCAGAAATAATACCACGCGTAACGTTGATACCATAACCAAGGGCATTGCCAATAGCAGTTACTTCTTCACCGTTTCTGAGAGTATCTGAGTTGCCTAAGCGCAATTGATTAGGAAAGCGTCCATCTATTTTAACTAACGCGACATCGTTGTAGCTATACATTAGACAATCACGTGCTGGCTCGAGTGTTTTTAATACTCTTCCAACATATTGTTTTCCATCTAATATGACTTCCACAACTTCAGGAACGATATTGTATTCATCATCATAAACGACGTGTGTATTTGTAACGAGATAACCGTCTTTAGAAATGAGCCAACCACTGCCAGTAGCACCCGAAACAATTTTTCCATCTTTGTCAGCTAGACGATAAGTAATAATAGCGACTGAAGGAACGTTCTTCTCGTAAATATCAGCAGAACTCTTCCTATGATCAATAATTTCATTAGCATCATTATTAATCTTATTGGAAGCTACTGAAAAGCTTCTAGATGGTTGGTCAGAGATAGGTGAAAAACAGTAAGGACATTTGCTCTTACCGTCTGGCACATTCGCGCCACACTTAGGGCAGCGCATAAACTAGAGCTCCTTGCCACAGTGTGGACAGTATTTGCCTTTGCTCTTGAATGTTTTGCCACAGTGTGGACATTTTCTTTCCACTGGGGCTAAAGGTTCGCCACAAGCTGGACAGAATGGTTCGCCCCTCACGACTTCTGCACCACATTTTGGGCAGAATCTTTTAGCAGGATTAGCTTCTTCGGCAGCTTTCTTAGCGCCTTGAGCGTACATTGGATCATGTGGATAACCTAAGAGTTTGATAACTTCTAAATACTTGGATTCGTCTTCTCTTCTTAAAGCGATAAGGAATTTTGTTCTTTCCCATTCTTTATCATCAAGTCTTTCAAGTTCGGCTGCGATTTCTTTAGCATCCGCTTTGAATTTCTTTTCATCTCTATTAGCTTTAAGAGTGGCTTCAATTTCAGCGCGTTGAGCGTCATCAATGAATAATTGTTCAATTGAGAAGATTGGACTATATAAACCATATTGTTCATTTAACATTTCAGACACTAATGGTTGGATAGCTTCCGCTACTTCACCTTCGTGTAATGGTAAATCAATATATCCTAAGTGATGTTCATGAATCACTTTGGTTAATTCATTCTTAAGAATATGAACGACATGGTCATTAATTCTTTCTAATAAGTCTTCCATCTTGAAGTCACGGTTACTACCGACGACTCTTTCGAAGAATTTCTTCACATCAGCGATTCTGATGTCGTATTTACCACGACCTCTGATATCCACTGGAATATCTGTTTCTGGATCTCTATAAGGGATTGGGTTTGGGATACCCCAGAAGCCTTCATAGGAAAGGTTTTGGTTAAAGACGACAACGTCAAACATGATATTGTCTTTAACTTGTTTCTTTGGTTTCCCAAATAAGCATTTCTTCTTATATTCGAAGTCATCTTCTCCGAAGGCTGGATATGAACCATTCGCTAAAGGTTCACTAGCAACACCATCTCTAATAATCATCATTTCGCATCCAGGAGCGGCTAAGATGAGTTTAGTTTCAGGATTCTTAAACGCACCATAGGCGCGATAGAATAGATTTTTGTTGTCTGTTTCTAATCTGATCTTGTCAACATTAGTTGGTAAATCAACGATCTTGCCATCCTCGTGATTTCCAGACACCACAAAAGTGCTCATTGGCACATTGTCAGTTTTTGCTTTCTTTTTGCACATATAAAAGTTTCTCCATTATGTAACATAGTCCCCATGACTTATGTACGTTATTTGACTTAATAATAAAGCATATGTTTATACGTACGCAATAAGATTGTAAATATGGGCAAAAATGATTAAAAATGGGGTGAAATATTCAACTTTTTCTAACTGCTGAACGTAATAGAGAATATTAATTACTTTGT
>CACZNF010000145.1 GCA_902782395.1 uncultured Erysipelotrichaceae bacterium
TTACCAAAAGGCTGTGCCTTCTCAAGTAGATGTAAAGAATGTATGGAAATCTGTATTGAAAAATACCCAGAAGAAGTGCAATTCGATGATAAAGGACACGCCGCTAGTTGCTGGAAGATGATCAAGAAACTCTATGAAGAAGGAAAAATTGACATCGTTAACGGTGTACCTGAAGGTAAACCACTAGTGTATAACGGTGCAATTATCGCCGATAAGAAAAATGAAAGGAGCAAAAATGAACAAGGAAAATAAAGAACAATTTGATAGAGATATCAATCGTGATCCAGATCAAGATTTGTCTTTATTAGATGAAGAAGTCAAAAGAGTCAAACATGACATCAAAGAAGACGACTACATCTTAGAAGTTAAGAACCTCAAGATGTACTTCCCAATCGCGACTTCTGTCTTTAAAACTGTTCCTTTAAAAGCGGTCGATGATGTCTCTTTCAAAATTAGAAGAGGCGAAACATTAGGCCTTGTCGGTGAATCAGGATGTGGCAAAACTACCTTGGGTAGAACAATCCTTCAACTCTATAAACCAACAAGCGGTGAAATTATCTTTAATGGTAAACCTGTTAAAGGAAAAGCGGCGCTTAAAGAGTTTAGAAAGAAAGCCACAATCGTCTTCCAAGATCCATATTCATCATTGGATCCACGTATGACGGTATCTGATATTATTTCCGAACCATTAGAGATTCATAAGATTTATAAGACCAAAGCGGAAAGAGAAAAACGTGTTGCTGAATTAATGGAAGCGGTGGGCTTAAGTAAAGAACACGCTTCACGTTATGTACACGCATTCTCTGGTGGTCAACGTCAAAGAATTGGTATCGCTAGAGCGTTAGCCTCATCTCCAGAATTCATTATGTGTGATGAACCAGTCAGTGCTCTTGACGTTTCCATTCAAGCCCAAATCCTTAATACGTTCCAAGATTTACAAAAACAATTTGGTTTAACGTATCTATTCGTGGCTCATAACTTACTCGTTGTGAAACACATCTCAGACCGTATTGCAGTGATGTATCTCGGTCACATTGTCGAACTCGCCAATTCGCAAGAATTGTACGATAACCCCCTCCATCCATATACGATATCACTCCTATCATCTATACCAGAACCTGACCCAAAGAAAGCCAGGGCCAATAAGAGACAGATCTTAGAGGGTGATATACCATCTCCACTTAAAGCTCCAAGTGGTTGCCCATTTAGAACAAGATGCCCTAAGGCTACACCTGAATGCGCAAACAAACTTCCAGAATTAAGGGAGATTAGCAAGGAACACTTTGTTGCTTGCCGACTATTCGATGAATAGTCAAACATGACCATATATAACGCCGAGAGGCTTATATAGGTTTCTAAAAAGTACAGCGAAGGTGCTTTTTGGAAAAAACAAATTCTAATTTCAATAAAGGAGGAAATGCTATGAAAATTAGAAAAAACTCATGGCTCGTTCTCGCTGGTACAGCGGCTATGGCATTAGCTGCCTGTGGCGGTGCAAAGAGCCAATCTCTTACAGTCTGTTTAGCTAGTGAACCACAATCTCTCGACCCAGCATTAAACTCTGCGGTTGACGGTGCCACTATGTTAGTCCACTTAGACAGTGGTCTTTATCGTTATCAAAAGAAAGGCGATGCTCTTGAATTAACTCTCGACTTAGCCGAAGAGATTTCAAAAGCACAAGCCGAAGTTATCGACCATGAACCAGATGGTGACGGTTGGAAAGAAGTTAAATATCCTAACGGCACAAGATATACCGTTAAACTTCGTAAGGGTATTAAATGGTCCGACGGTTCCGCAATTACTGCTGATGACTTCATCTATTCCTGGAACAGAGCTAGTGGTGCTTCTTTAGGTGGCGACTACTGCTATATGTTCGAACAAATCGCTGATGGTGTTGCCCATGAAACTGATGACGCCGCATTCCCATCACTTGCACTTAAGAAAGTAGACGACAGTACATTCACTTTCGACGTGATGGTTGACGTTCCATTCATGGATCAACTCTTAGCCTTCCCAACATACTTCCCAGTCCAAAAAGCGGCTATTGACGCTAACGACAAAGAAGAAGCTGGCACATGGGCCACAAATCCAAACACATACGTCTCATGTGGTGCTTACAAGATGGAAGCTTGGGAACACAACTCCTACATCACACTCGTTAAGAATCCTAACTATTGGGATGCAAAGAACATCAAATTAGATAAGATTACCTTCGCACTTTCTGATGATGATAACGCGATGTTAGCTTCTTACAAACGTGGTGACTATCAAATGATTGATAGTGTTCCAAATGAACAAATCGATGCTTTAAAGAAGGAATTCCCAAATGAATTCGTTATCGCTGGTCAAATGGGTACATACTACATCTCATTCAACGTTAACTCCACAGTCTTCTCAAAAGCCGCTGATGAAGCTGCTAGAGCTAAAGTCAGAAGAGCTTTAGGCTTATTCATCGATAGAAACTATATCGTTAAAGAGATTGGTAAAGCTGGTCAAATCCCAGCCAACGCCTTCGTCTCCGCAGGTTTAAGTGACCCAGCCGGTGGTGAATTCGTTGATCATAATGGTAAAGCTCGTGATGGTAAAGGCTATTACGATAAGGGCGAAACTGATGAAGCATATGCCGCTAACGTCGCTGAAGCTATCGCTTTATTAAAAGAAGTTGGTTATGCCTATGATGAAGCCAATAAGAAATTCACAGACTTCCCAGCCTTCAA
>CACZNF010000146.1 GCA_902782395.1 uncultured Erysipelotrichaceae bacterium
AGATATTTAAACTATGTTGTGATCCCTATTCCTTCATATAAAAAAGAAGATGAAGAAAGAGGATTTAATCACGTGATTGAGATCTTTAAAAACTTAGGATTAGAGATGTTAGAAATAATTGAAAAAACAGAGAAACATAAGCAGGCAAAAAGCTCTGTTAATTCAAGGCATCAAGTCTATAAATTTTTAGCGTTATCCGCTCATCCAGATTTACGCAAAAAGAAGGTCTTACTAGTGGATGACGTTTACACTACAGGCAGTACAATTAAATCGTCAATAAACCTCATAGAAAAGCTCAATCCAAAAAGAATTGAAGTGCTTGTTATCGCTAAAACAAAGCCAAAACAAATACCTAAATAGCTAATACAAATTAATTTGTGTTAGACAAGTAGAGGTTGGATTGATATTATATTTAAGCGAATGCTTGACATTCTTTTTATAAAGAAAGGCACATATTTGATGTGATCGGTATTAGAAAATGGGATTTTTCGACAGAAGGCTTATTAAGAAATATCAACGCGAAGCGGAAAAAGTCATCGCTTATGAAAGTGAAATGGCTGCGCTTAGCAATGAAGAATTACAAGCCAAAACTCCATACTTTAAAGACTTATTAGCCAAGGGCGCATCCCTTGATGATATTAAATACGAAGCTTTTGCGGTTGCTCGTGAAGCTGCTAAACGTTGTATTGGTGAATTCCCTTACAAAGTACAAATTATTGGTTCCTTAGTTTTACATAACGGCGATGTCGCTGAAATGAAAACTGGTGAAGGTAAAACCTTAACATGTACAATGGCGGTTTATCTTAACGCTCTTTCAGGCAAAGGCTTACACGTTATTACAGTTAACGAATACTTATCTGGTCGTGACGCTGAATGGATGGGTCAAATCTATAGATTCTTAGGTTTAACCGTTGGTGTTAACGCTCGTACAAAATCCACTAGGGAAAAGAAAGAAGCCTATTTATGTGATATTACATATACCACAAACTCTGAATTAGGTTTCGACTATTTAAGAGATAACATGGCCACAGACATGGAACACCGTGTCTTAAGAGGCTTAAACTTCTGTATCGTTGACGAAGCTGACTCCATCTTAATCGATGAAAGTAGAACACCATTAATTATTTCTGGTGGCGCTAAAACAAGTGCTTCCCAATATACAGTTGCCGATAGATTCTGTAAGACATTAAAGAAAGAAAAAGACTATTCTATCGATGTTAAGGACAAAACAGTTCACTTAACTGAAGAAGGCCAACAAAAAGCCGAACGTATGTTTGGTATCCAAAACTTATATGATCCAGAATACGCTGATTTAGTCCACAGAATCCATAACGCTTTAAAAGCGAACTTCATTATGGCTAGAGACGTCGACTACTTAGTGGACGCCGAAGGCGAAGTTCAAATTATCGACCCATTCACTGGTCGTGTTCTTCCAGGTCGTGAATGGTCTGATGGTTTACACCAAGCTGTTCAAGCTAAGGAAAACGTTAAGATTAAACAAGAAACCGTCACAATGGCGACAATTACATATCAAAACTTCTTCCGTTTATACAATAAACTCGCTGGTATGACTGGTACCGCTAAAACCGAAGAAGAAGAATTCCGTAAGATTTATAACATGCGCGTTGTGTGTATTCCTACAAATAGACCAATCCAACGTATTGACGCTTTAGACTATGTCTACGCTCACAAAGGTCCAAAACTCGCTGCTTTAATTAAGGAAGTTAAAGAACGTCACGAAACAGGTCAACCAATCTTAATTGGTACTGTCTCCGTTGAATCTTCTGAAGAAATTTCTGCTTTATTAACAGAAGCGGGCTTACCACACGAAATGTTGAACGCGAAAAACCACGCACGTGAAGCGGAAATTATTTCACACGCTGGTGAAAAAGGTTCCATTACACTTGCCACTAACATGGCGGGCCGTGGTACCGATATTAAGATTAATGATGAAGTCAGAGCCTTAGGTGGTCTTTGTGTTTTCGGTACTGAAAGACATGAATCTAGACGTATTGATAACCAATTACGTGGTCGTTCTGGCCGTCAAGGTGACCCAGGCTTCTCCAGATTCTACGTTTCTTTTGATGACACACTTTTAGTGAGATTCGCTGCTGATTCTATTAAGAATTACATTGAAAAGAACTTTGGTGATGAAGCGTTAGAAGCTAGAATGATTACCAATGTTATTACATCCGCTCAAAAGAAGATCGAAGGTCAAAACTTCGACACTCGTAAGAGCTTACTTGAATACGATGATGTTTTAGCCAAACAAAGACAAATTGTCTACGACAAGAGAGACAGAATCATCGAAGGTAAAAACATCGACGATATCATGGATGATATCTTTAAAACCACTGGTGAATTCCTTGCTAAGAAAGGTATCCCAGCGGATTCCAATGATGATTTAATTTCTGGTGAACAATTAGTCAAAGTGGTGGAACCAAGATTCTTACCAAGTGGCACAATTAAGCCAAACTTATATGATGATGCTCCAGTTGATGATATCGCACCAGATTTAGCCATCATTATTAGAGAAAGATTCGATCAACTCCTCAAAGAATGGGATGTTGAAGAAGCCGATAAGGACAACATTAAACGTTCAGTTGTCTTACACTGTATTGACCAAAACTGGACCAAACATATTGACTCCATGGCGAGATTAAGAGAAGCAATCTTCTTAAGAAGCTACGCTAGGCTATGCGATGTTCAGAGAATGCTTAGAAATGGCTTCTGTTGATGCAGTTTTAAACTTAGTCAACATCAGACCACAACGTCGTGTGACTGTTGAAGCACAACCAGAACAACCAGCTCCAGAAGTTGTTGATACTCAAAAAGCTCCAGAAGCTGCTCCAGCGGAAGAAGAAAAGAAAGCCGAATAATATGAAAGACATTGTGACCCTAAAGCAGGAACTTTGTGCTGTTGGCGAGAGAATCCGTCAACTCGGGTCTTCTCTTTGACCTTGCTAAGCTCGATGCTGAGATAGCAGATTTAACACAAAAAAGTGAAGCTGCGGATTTCTGGAATAACAGGAATTCAGCGCTCGAAATCATATCCCGTCTCAATCATTCTCGCGAAATTGTGGATACATATCGCGCTCTTTTACGCGGTCAAAAAGACCTTGAAGAGCTTTTAGAATTTGAAGACGATTCATTCCTCGAGCAAATTGAAAAATCATTAGAGGAACTTAATAAACAATCAAAGGAATTCGAATTACAAATACTCTTTACTGGTGAATTCGATTCTTTAAACGCAATTATTGAAATTCACCCAGGCGCAGGTGGCACAGAAGCCCAAGACTGGGCGGATATGCTTTATAGAATGTACGTGTTATACGCAGAAGCGCATCGCTTTAAAATGTCCGTTCTTTCTTTTGAACCTGGAGATGAAGCGGGCGTTAAGTCTGTAACCTTACAAATAAGTGGTAAAAACGCTTATGGTTTATTAAAAGGAGAAAAAGGTGTTCATAGATTAGTGAGAATCTCTCCTTTTGATGCGAATAAAAGAAGACATACATCATTTGCCTCTGTGAACGTTGTTCCAGAATTCAAAGATGATTCTATCGACATTGTGATTAACGAATCAGATTTAAAGATTGATACATATAGATCTGGTGGTGCGGGTGGTCAAAACGTCAACAAAGTTGAAACCGCAGTTAGAATTACCCACTTACCAACAGGTATTGTTGTATCTTGTCAAATTGAAAGAAGCCAATTATTAAATAAAGAAACAGCGATGAAGATGTTAAAAGGTAAATTGTATTTAATTGAACTTGAATCTCGTCAAAATAAGCTTAATTCTATAGTTGGTGAAAAGAAGAATATTGAATGGGGTAGCCAAATCCGTTCCTACGTCTTCTGTCCTTACACTCTAGTCAAAGATAATCGCACATCTTTTGAGGTTACTGATGTCCAATCTGTAATGAATGGAAATATCGATGGATTTATCTATTCTTACCTACAGATGGAAGCCAAGAATAATACGAAATAGTGGAGTTTTGCAGACTTTTTATGGAAAATGAGCACTTATTTGAGATAGTTTCCAAGTTCAAGCCTACAGGCGATCAGCCCACCGCGATTAAGAAGCTAAGCGACGGAATTTTAGAAGGTAAAAAGTTCCAAGTTTTGATGGGTGCGACTGGTACTGGTAAGACTTTTACCATGGCCAATATCATTCAAACAGTGCAAAAACCAACATTAGTTTTAGTACACAACAAAACTCTTGCGGGTCAATTATATTCTGAATTCCAAGAATTATTCCCTCATAACCGCGTGGAATACTTTGTATCTAACTTCGATTTTTATCAACCAGAAGCTTATATTCCAAAAAGTGATACCTATATCGATAAGAACGCAGTGATGAATGAAGAAATCGAAATGCTTCGTACATCAGCGATTAACTCTATTTTAGAAAGAAAAGACACAATTATTGTGGCTTCTGTTGC
>CACZNF010000147.1 GCA_902782395.1 uncultured Erysipelotrichaceae bacterium
GTGGATTATGCTCGGTGGTTATCTTATTGCCATGGCAGCGCTTGCTAGAATCTTTTTAGCCGGTCCTGCGGAATTATTAATCACTGAATTAAATACTGTCATTTTGTTCTTCTTAGGTAAATTAGCCACAAAGATTAGACTTAATAAAATCGTCACAAACTTTGTTTGTATGCTTTTGTGCTCGATGATTGCGATTCTTTTCTTTGCCCTTGGCTTTATAAATAACTTCTATATCGTCATCATTACAAACGCTTTCTTCCTGATACCAGGCATTCAAATGGTTAACTGCGCGAGAAACTTATTGTGCGGCAATGAAATGAATGGTGTTATTGACTTATTAAAAGTCTTATTAGAAGTTTGTACAATCGTTGCTGGTATGGCGGCAGCCTATGCAATGCTTGGCAAATTAGCGGGCGAACTCTTAATTCAAGACTTCATTACCGCTTTAGGACAAAATAGTTTATTACGTTCCTTTGAACTAGTGGGGCTCTCATTTATTGCTTCCGCTGGCTTTGGTGTCGTCTTTAATATTCAATGGAAAGATTTAGTCTACGCTGCTATTGGTGGCATGATTGTAAGAATTGTCTACATTTCCTTACAAGCTGCTTTACCAACTTATCGTTTCGTCTTTACCATTGTCGCAGCATTCTGTGCTGCCTTATATTCTGAAATCTTAGCGTTAGTGAAAAAGGAACCATCTGTTTTATATAGATATCCATCTATCATCCCACTTATTCCTGGTGACTTATTCTTCTATGTCGCTGCTGGTATCATCTGGGGTAACACTGATTTAATCGCAGAACATGGACCAACATTAGGTCTAGTTCTCATTGGTATTTCCTTAGGTTTCGTCTTATGTTCGACAATCGTCCACTATATTAGAAAATTTAAATTCTTAAGGAACGCCAATGATGAAGTCAAAAAATAGTCTCATATTAGCGGTCAATGGAACATTGATGCGTGGCTTAGAACTTGAAAACAATCTAAAAGCGGTCAACGCTATTTTTATCAAAGAAAGCAAAACTGAAAAAGCTTATCGTTTGTTTTCTATCGATGATAAATATCCCGCGATGGTGAAGGATGCAAAAGGTTCGGCGATTGATGTGGAACTATATGAGATAAGTGAACAAGGTATGCAAGAAGTTCTTTCTAAAGAACCAGAAGGTTTAACTTTCATCATTGAAAATAGAAAAGAAATCACTAAATATGGTGGTTGGAGAAACTATCTCGCTAGTAAAGAAAAATAATCACTATGAAAATTTGGGCCATTATCCGTAAAGCAATATATCTAGCAATCATGATTGGTATCTTGATTTTCTTCCTTTGTTCCTTTCCTATCCTTAACGGAAGTCGTGGTCTTAGGTATCGCTATCGCGTGTTTAGTTTTATTAATCTTAGCCATCATTGATCTATTTAAAATCCGTTGGTTTAAAGCCATTAATAAAGTATTAGCGATACCATGTATCATTTTAACTATTGTCGCTTTATATGACTTTTCTTGCGAAGCCGCTTATAACCGTAAGGCAATGCCTTTACCGTATTATGAAACTGAAGTGGCAAGAGATGATTTCTCTAAAATCTACAACTATTTTGCCGATGATTTAGACTACTGCGTTGATCATATAGAATTTGAGGAAAACGGCGATATCAAAGGTATGAAACTTGCTGATATCGTTAAAGACTTAAAAGAAGCTTATAAGATTATTGAAGGCAATGATTATTACCATAGTCATTTTGGTTCAGTTAAACCAATGGCTTCTTCTTTTATTTACCGTGAATTACAAATTACCGGTGTGACTTTCTCCCCATTCGCGGAGGCTAATATCAATACGATGAACACTAATGTGAACATTCCTTTTACCACCGCACACGAATTAGCCCACACCAAAGGTGTCATGCGTGAAAATGACGCTAACCAACTAGCGTTCTATGTCTGTCTCAATAGTGATAAACCATATCTTAGATATTCTGCTTATGTTTCATATTTCTATCAAATGAGAAGCATGTGCAGTTCATCTTATTTAACCGAAGAACAATTAAGTCACGTTAATCCGATTAGTGAACAATATCATCAATACGCTAAAACAGTTAACTATGTTAATGAGTTTTGGAAGAAGCACGATTTACTCGGTGATATCGGTGAATGGTTCAATAACTTATATATCAAATCTAGTGGTGTGCCAGAAGGCACTGGTTCTTATCATGGTGGTACTGAATTTGAATTTGATCCCGCTACTAATAAGTTTTATCCATCCGAATATCAAAAATTATTTTTTGAAAGGTATTACCGTTTGAATTCATAAAAATGCATATCATTAGATAAATAAATAATTTGTTTATAAAATAAAACCATGAAAAAAGAAACATTAATTATTAAAGGCGGAGATTATACTGGTGAAAGAGCATTGTTCATGACTCATAACGCGGTCATTGAAGATGCCTTATTTCATGATGGAGAATCACCGTTAAAAGAAAGCAGTGACTTAAAACTAAATAACGTCACTTTCCAATGGAAATATCCTTTGTGGTATGGAAATAACATTGAAGTCAATAATTCTAAGATATTAGAAACTGCGAGAAGCGGCATTTGGTATACCACACATCTAACAATGAATAACTGTGTTATTGATGGACCAAAATACTTTAGACGAGTGGGTTTTATCACCCTTAATAACTGTGAACTAAATCATGGAGAAGAAACATTTTGGGGCGCTCATGATGTAAAACTTAATAACGTTACTGTTAAAGGTAATTATTTCTTAATGAACGTCACTAATGCAGAAATCGACAACATGCAAGTGGATGGCGATTATCTATTAGATGGTGCGAAAAACGTCACTATTAAAAACTGTATCCTCAATAGTAAAGATTCATTTTGGAATACTGAAAACGTCACGGTCATTAACTGCAAAATAGTGGGTGAATATCTCGCTTGGAACTCTAAGAATATTACTTTTATTGATTGTGAAATCTCATCCTTACAAGGCTTATGCTATATCCAAGGCTTAAAGATGATTAACTGTAAGTTATTAGACACAAATCTCTGCTTTGAATATTGCGAAGATATCGACGCTGATATCATTGATGAAATTGATTCCGTGAAAAACCCAACTAGTGGTGTGATTAGATGCTTAGGCGTGAAAGAACTTATCATAGATAAGAATACCCGTGATTTAAATAAAGCTTTTAAGCTAGAAATTAAGAAATAGTATGAAATATAATTTTGATCAATTAAGTGAAAGAAGACATACCCATTCTGAAAAGTGGAATGTTGAAGAAAACGAATTACCAATGTGGGTGGCTGATATGGACTTTGTGGTCATGCCAGAAATCCAAGAAGCCATAATTACCGCCACAAAAGATGCAAGCTTTGGTTATTCTTTCTGCACTGATGAATTCTTTAAAGCGTATCAATATTGGTGGAAGACTCGTCATGATGTCGATATTGATTATAGGAATATGGTCTTTGCCTCAGGTGTCGTCTCCGCTTTAGATTCCTTAGTGAGAACATTAACTAATGAGAATGAAAACGTCATGATTCTTTCTCCTGTCTATAACAACTTTTTTACCGTTGTTACTAGTAACAAGAGAAACTTAATCATCTCTGATTTAATTTATCAAAATGATGATTTTTATATCGACTATGAAGATGTCGAAGAAAAAGTAAAAAAGAATAACGTTAAGTTATTTATCTTCTGTAATCCTCATAATCCAATCGGGAAGATGTGGAAAAAAGAAGAGATTCAAAAACTATATGACATCCTTCATAAATATGATGTCCAAATGATTTCTGATGAAATTCACTGTGATATCGTTGAACCAGGATGTAAGTATGTCCCCGCTT
>CACZNF010000148.1 GCA_902782395.1 uncultured Erysipelotrichaceae bacterium
AAGAAGCGAACCTAAAACATACTTTTTGTTCATAATATCTAATACCTCTGGGAAACATTCTATTACTTTTTAACGAATAATAAAAGTGACTATTCTTGTATAGTCATTATGACTTTTGGGTTAGTTTATAGTTCATTTAAGTTTGAAAAAAAGGGAACCGAAACCGATTCCCTAATTAGTTATGCTTTATTAATTACTCAGCGTCAACGTTACGTGTAACACCTAAGCAGCCCCAGAAGCCAGCTTCGGAACCACCGTGACCATTCTTATCAGCGTAAACTTTGTATGTGTCTTCACCGATAACGAATGTGTGTTCTTCATCACCCCAGAATGTGGTTGTTTCGAATTGTAAGTTGGCACCAGAGTTACCGCTAACGCAGTCAAAGTGTGTTTGCCAACCTTCACCTGTAGCGATGAAACCGATTGAGCAATAGAAGTAGACATCTTCGCCTTCAATCTTCCAGAAACGTTCAGCATCAACGTGGTTGTGTAATTGATATTGACCACCAATAACACGTTGGAAGTTACCAGCGATCTTACCAGCATCATGCCATTCGTTAATTGTTTCCATTGTTAAGTTAGCTTCGTTAACGCCACCAAACTTGAGATATGGACCAACTTCAGTAACGCCTTCTGGTAAATCAGTATCTACTAAATTAACAACAGCGGCCTTTGAGAAGTTGATTGGTTGAATTGAGTCAAAGACGATGGAGTTGTCTTGGTCTGTTCTTAAATAATAATTACGTGTCGCATCTCTTGCTCCTGTAGCAGTGTTTGTGAATGGGATGTTAGCGTAGGATTCTGGTGTACCACCATAGACTTGATAGAAAGCACCAGAAGTTAATTCGATGTCAGTTAAGTTGTACTTGACTGTGAATGCTTTGTTTGTCGCATCAAATTCAGCGGCTTTGTAGTCTTCCGCGGCTGGCGTTTCTTTACCATCGATGAATGTACCACTTTCACCGTTTGTTCTTAAACCCCATGCCCATTTGAATTCATTAGCTTCATAGTTACTAACTGTACCAGTAACTTTAACATAGGCTTTACCATCTTCATTCGTTAATGAGATTTCACCAATACTAACTGTCTTTCTTGGAGCAATTGATGTAGAGGTTGAAGGTTTCTTACTAGTAGATTGTGTTTTACTGCCAGAAACTGGTTTAGCAGTTGAATCACCACCATTACCACCGCCACAAGCGGAGATAGCTAAGGAGCCCATGATGGCCACTAAACCGAGAAGTTTTTTGAGTTTCATAAAAATCCCTTTCTGTGAGGAGCATTAAAAAATGTCTCCATCAGTTATTCAAGAAATATGTATCTTGTCAGTCGTATTATAAAGTGATTTTTTATTGTATAGCAAGACATAAGCAACACTCTTATAAACTTTCTTAAAACCCGTAAACAAATTGATTTAATATTCAACTTTTTTGCTACGCATAAAAAAGAGAACCACCAAGGTTAGTGATGATTCTCATTTTTAGTTTTATTTTTTGATTAAGCGGCAAAGACCACTGTGAAGTATTTAACGGCTAAGTTATAGCTGTCAACTCTGGTGAATTTGAATGTATTAGCGCCAGCGACTAACGCGACAGCGCCGACTTCGGCATCACCGATTTGTGAATATGTAACAGAGCCAACTGTTTCACCGGCTTCTTCTGGTAAGATTTCGCCAAATGTCTTTGTAAGATTTGCACTTGGATCAACTTCTGCACCATTGACTTCGAGTTTGAAGTTGCATGTATTAGCACTATCCTTAACACTGGAGAATGATTTATTTTGGTTATCATTATTGCCATCGTGCCAGTAGTCCATTGCGCCTGTTAAATAGACTTTACCTGATTTTGCTTCTGGGATGTTAATCTTAACTTCCATATATTCACCTTTATTTGAAAGTTTAATACAACCTTCTGGAGCGCCACCTTTATCTGTACCTTCGATGGTTGCTAATGATGTAGCAACTCTTAAGCCTTTAGCGTGGCAAACTGAACATTCGATGTTTTCATAAGCAACACCTTCACCTGACGCTGCAACTGCTGTAGCGGTCCATGTGTGTTGTTTAAGCTGTGGAATATCTCTTTCTTGCTTATTGCCTAAATCACTTGTACGTTCTTCTTTACCTGGAGCATTACATGTGGCTGGAGTTACGACTTTCCATTCACCCCAAACTTCTTTAGAAGATGATGGTTTTTGTGATGATGAGGCTGGTTTAGCGGTTGATGGATTTGCATTATTACCACCGTTACAAGCGGCTAATGATAATGCAGCAAAAATTGTCATTAAAGCGACTAATCTTTTTTTCATTAAAAATTACCTCCGAAAAAATTATGTATTTAATCTAACACGGTTCGTGTTTAGTAAATCTTAATATATTATAGCAAGAAATTTTCAATTCTATTACAAATTAAATAACCTTCACGATTATGCACATCCGTGCGGTTATACATAATGCGTTCTTTATTTGGAGTTAAAAATACACCACCAGCTTGTTCAACGATGACTTGGCTAGCAGCGGTATCCCACTCTTTGGTGCCATCGCTTAAACGATAGGTAAGTTCACCATAGCCTTGAGCGATTCTACAAGCCTTTAAAGCGGAACCCCACTTTTCAATTTTGGTAATTTTATTTGGGTATTTAGCAATCGCAGCATCTTCTT
>CACZNF010000149.1 GCA_902782395.1 uncultured Erysipelotrichaceae bacterium
CGATATACAAATGTTCGGTTTAAAATAGAACCGACAACAAAAAATAAAGGAGTTACTTATGAAAAAGAATAATCTTTTCATTGCTCTTGCGTGCGTTGGGCTTTTAATGACTGGTTGTAATAAACCAGCAAATACTTCAGAAAGCAAACCAGCTAGTACTAGTGGTAATGCTTCTACACAAAGCCAACCAAGCTCACAAAGCAATAATCCATCTACATCTTCCACCCCTGCAGTGGTAGAAACATTCTATGAAGTCCCATTCGGTGATGCCAATAGTGCTCTTAACGGCTCTGATGGTAAATGGGGCAAAGGCGCTGAATACTCATGGACATTCAACGTTCCAAAGAACTATAAGAAGGTTCAATTTGCTGTTGGTGCAAAAATGAGCTCTTCTAGCCATAGTGATCGTTCCTTATACACAAATCACGAAGGCGCTAGTTCTAATGACAAATTCGAAAGCGATGAAGCTAATGATGGCACATGCAGAATTACCGTTAAAGCAAACGGCGTTGAACAAACAGTTGCTCAAACTACATACGGTGAAGCAGAATTGAACACTGATGAATTCACATATTTCCGTGTTTCTGAATTCGCGGTTAACGCTGGTGAATTAGTCGTCACTTTAAAAACAAACGCTAGTACTGGTTATCGTTTAATGCTCGGTGAAGGCGCAAGATTATACTATAATGCCGCTGATGAATCAGCCACTCCAACAGTGGTCCCACAAGCAGAAGGCTATACAGTTACATTCGCCGCAACTCACTGTAAAGTCTTCGTTTACGAAGATCAAGACTATACAGTCGATCCAGTCGAAGCTACAAGTGCTGTTACTAGAGATAGCGATGGCAATATTTGCAAATACGTTGCTCCAGATGCAGACGGTAATGGTGAAGTGAAACCACAAGTTAACTTCAAAGTCGTTCCTGACAGTGGTTACAAAGTCACAGATGATTGCATCACCATTGGTGGTACAGCGGGTACAGATTATAACAACCTTAAAGGTCAAGGTAATGGTATCTATAGAATCACCGTTATTAAAAAAGACTTAACAGTTACAATCGCTGCTATCGTTGATGATGGTAGTCAAACAATTGATGCTGGTAAAGTTACCTTTGCGTTAACAAACTGCACAGTTAAAGTTTACGTTGGTCCAAAGAACGAAGCTGGTGATAATATTGATGCCGGTCCAGATTTCTATGGTAGAAGTAAGACAGAACCTTATGGATACCTTAAAGGTGATGATGCTCAATTCCACTTTGAAGTCGTTCCAAACACTGGATTCAAATTTGTTGATGAAACAGATTATGGCACAAAAGGCGAAGCTGAAAAAGCTAACGTTGCTTGGGCTGATGGTGGTTTCAACAAAGTTAAATTATTAGCAGAAAACTACTACAGACTTACAAAAGTCACTGGCGATGTTACTCTTACAATCGCTTGTGTTGCTGAATAATAATTAGCAAGAATAATGAATTAGCCTCTCTTACGAGGGGCTTTTTCTTTTATCTTATATAAAATATGTAGAATAATTGCTTGCTTAAAAACATAACATTGTTATATGATTATCTAGCGATGCACTCTTAGCTCAGCTGGCAGAGCACGTGACTCTTAATCTCGGGGTCCAGGGTTCGAATCCCTGAGAGTGTACCAAAAAAAAGCGGGAGTTTTTACTTTTTTTAGCAGTATTTCACTTTTTGAATGTCTAATTAGTGGAAGAGGTGAAGAAAATTATCCACATTTATTGAAGATAAATTTATAATAACCGTATGAAAAAACTCAGATTCATTGCTTCATTAATTATATTACCAATGGCGATGGGCCTTTCTTCATGTAGCAGTAGCCCTGGTAACTACAGCCCATATCGTCCATCAAGATCAGACTCAACTAGCGATTATAATCCAGGTGGTAGCACCGAAAGTGTTGCCATAGGCAAAGTAATTTTTGATTATCTATTAAATCCAGGCTCTTCATTTATTTATGGAGACGCTACTGATCCGGAATCTCTTTCCGTCCTTGGAGTGAATTTCAATAAGTCCGATAAAGAAGACTTATACGTGGCCAGTATTAATGGAAAAAATATCGATGCTTCTTCTTTATATATCGCTGATGTAAACTTCGATGGATATAAAGATCTTTGTATTGGCACAATCAGTGAAGGAGAGGCCAGAGAAACCTATCTATCCATTGCCATTTTTGATATGCATAATAACAATAAGTTATTAGAACTCAACGATAAAGGCAATTTTGATTATGACTTTGATATAGAAAATGACTATCTAATTATCGAAGAAATGCCGCACGTTTCTAAAGGCAATCGCCGCTCAGTCAGTCGTGTTGGTAGATTTGTCAATAATAGTGATAAACCAAACCATTTAGAATGGGAATCTAATAGCTATAAACTCACTGGTTTAAGTCTCTCTTCAAACATCGTTTGTGTGGAAGATCAATCACTCGTTAATACCTACAAAGACACCTCTGGTGCAGATGTCTACGTTTTGAATACCGTTAACACATTCAAACTTGTTGTTACTTTAGCCTATCAAGGTGATTACTCCACAAATACAAAACAAAAAGGTGATTGTATTACTTTTGAAACTTCTGAAGATTTTGTGACCACATTTGTTGAAGAACAAAATAACGGTACATTTATTTACAATTTGTCATTTAAACGTGAAGGCAAATATAACTTCAAAGCAAGTGTAGAAAAGTTCGATGTAGTCACACAAATTGAAGTAAATAACACCCTTTATGACCAATTAAAGGTCGCCTAATAAATATAAATAAATAAACCCTCAATTGAAATGAGGGTTTTTATATGTGAAAATTGTTTCGTTGATATTTTTTAAAAAAATTTTAGCAGATTGATAAGGAGTTAATTGTTTAATTAACGGGATTAGCAAAATGATCTCTCAAAAAACTTTCATCCAATTTCTTCACGGTGATGAAGACGCAACCACACAGGTATATGAGGAGTATCGAAATCTAGCTTACTTCGTAATTGCGACATATGTCAGCAATCAGGACGATTGTAACGATATCTTATCCAATACCTTTTTGAAGTTACTTCAGAACAAAGAAAGTGTGAAGGAAGCCAAGAATTTAAAACAATTCATCTGCACAATTGCTAAAAACGAAGCTATCAACTTTATTAAGCAAGATAGTCGTCTGGTTAAGTCAGATCTCATCGATGAGATGTATGGCGAACATGACAAAAATAACGATGTCTTAAATATCTTGGAGCCAATTCTTTCCAACAAAGAAGTAATAGTGGTCTATTACAAAGTCATCTTCGAAATGACATGGGATGAAATTACAAGAGAGACGGGAATCCCCTCTTCAAGCGCTAGGCTTATTTACAAACAAGCCAAAGCGAAACTTAAAAAGGAGCTAAGATATGTTGTTTAAGAATCGAATTAGAAACAAAGCCAACAAAATGTTCGATGATCTTATTGTCGATCCTTCTTTTATCAAACATAATTCCCCTAAAAACAAGACTCCCTTTATTAATGTCTTAGCTCCTGCTTTAAGTGCTGCCGTTTGTGTTTTACTCATCGGTGGTGTGACAACTTCTTTAATCCTCATCGGTAAAAACAATAAAAACCAAGGTGCAGGTCTTAATCAATTTGTCGAAAGAGCCATGGTTTTAGATAACCAAAACCAAGTCTTAAGAGAATTCGAAAGTAATGCTTCATTCATCTTCGGTGGTAACATCACTAGAAAAAACGAAGATGGTAAAGCTGTTGATATTGATGAATCATTAGTAGAAGTCGATTCTTCTGCCTTCAAAAAAGGTGTCGTCGGTAACTACACAATTAACTGTCGTTTAAAGAGCGATAACAATGCTTTGGTTAGCTATAACGTTATCGTTAATAAAGACGTCATTAGAGAAATCCGAGTGGTCTCTAAAAAGAGCACCTATTACTTAAACGAACCAATCCTTCCAAGTGATGTTGAAGTCTTCAAAATTATGGAAGACGGCAAAGCCGTGAGAGCTTTACCAACCGAAATTGGTATCGATGATATGCGCTATGACGCTACTAAAGTTGGTTCTTATCCAATTGCTGTTTATTTACAAACCAATAAGAAAATCAAATCCATTTACGAAGTCGAAGTTAAACCATTAGAGGATATCTCCTTA
>CACZNF010000150.1 GCA_902782395.1 uncultured Erysipelotrichaceae bacterium
TCGATACGGACACTTAATAAATCTTTTGTGCCACTTTCGAATTGTAACCAAGTACCACGACCAGGAATGAGGTCTGCTTCGTAAGTAACTTTACCTGTCTTAATATCTTTTGTTAAAGACATGTATGCGCCTGGGGAACGGACTAATTGGGAAACGATAACACGTTCCGCACCATTGACGATGAATGTACCAGACTTGGTCATTAATGGGAATTCACCCATGTAGACTTCAGATTCTTGGATTTCACCTGTGTCATGGTGAGTTAAACGTAACATGACGTAGATAGGCGCACTATAGGTGAGGTCCTGAGCTTTACATTGTAAGAATGTGTGCTTTGGTTCACCAAAACGGATAGAGACGTAGTCAATCGATAATGTATTTGTGTAGTTAACGATTGGGAAGGATTCTCTGAAGACTTCGTCTAATCCTTTTTCCTTAAACTCTTCGTATGATTTGGTTTGGATTTCAACGAGATTTGGTAAAGGAAGCTTACCACTAATCTTGCTGTAATCATAACGATCATTGTTGAGTTTGTTTAAGTTCTCAATATTTCTAATCATATAATGGCTCCTTTTGTTTACTGTTTGCTCTTGGTAGCTCGATAGATGTAATAGCCTTTGTCACGCTTTAGCAAGGTGATATTACCGAAAATTCCTTCGATATATTTACTCGCACTAGGCGCGCCTTGTGCTTTCCTTATGACGATATACAAAGAGCCGCCATCAATTAAGTATTGCTTTGCCTCCTCATACATGCGGTAGGTCACTGCCTTACCAGCACGAATGGGCGGATTCACAACAATTGAATCATATGGTCCTTCAATCTTTTCGTAGATGTCACTTTGAAGGATAGTGACTCGTGGGCTTAAATTCAGTAATTCTGCGTTGCGCTTACATAATGCAACCGCGCGCGGATTTACATCAGCAAGGGTGATCCTTGCTTGTTCATGGGCTTTGGCAAGAGTTAAGCCAATCGTGCCATAGCCACAACCTAAGTCTAGAATGTGATTTCCCAAGTCGAGGGGTAGAAGTACCTTAAGAAAGGCATAACTACCCTCATCGACATTGCTTTTGGAAAATACACCATTATCAGTGAGTAATTTCATAGTGAGCCCATTAATTTCAAAACTAATCTCTTTAATATTTGAAGCAAGATTGGGATCGTCTTGGAAATAATGACTCATGAGGTGAAACTACCCCCTTAATAAAGGAAATTTGGAACTTATTTAACTTCGACTTCTGCACCAGCGGCTTCGAGAGCTTTCTTGTGTTCTTCAGCTTCGACTGGGGAGATGTGTTCTTTAACAGGTGCTGGAGCAGCATCAACTAACTTCTTAGCATCCATTAAGCCTAAGCCTGTGATGGCTTGGACAGCTTTGATAACTTGAACTTTGGAAGCACCAGCGCTCTTTAAGATTAAGGAGACTTCTGCTGGACCTTTGTTTTCTTCTTCTTCAGCTGGGGCAGCTGCGGCGACGCCGACTGGGGCTGCTGCTGTGACGCCGAATTCAGCTTCGACGGCTTTGACTAATTCATTTAATTCCACTACTGTCATTTCTTTTAATGCAGCAATGATTTCTTCATTTGTTAATTTTGCCATGATAATAATCCTCCTAGATTGGCATTACTTGTCCGCTACTGCCTTGACAGCGCAAGCGAAGGAGCGGATTGGTGCTTGTAAGCACGATAAGAACATGGAAAGTAGACCTTCTTTGCCTGGAAGTTTTGCAACTTCGAGCATGCCTTGGGCGTCGACGAATTTACCTTCGACGATACCGCCTTTGACGACAAGAATGTCTTTATGTCTTTTCGCATATTTGGCGATGACCTTGGCACCAGCGATAACATCTTCAGAGAAAACGATAGCGTTTGGACCGGATAAGATGTCATTTAATTCGTTGTAACCTAATTCGTCAACAGCACGTTCGACAAGAGAATTCTTGTAGACGTTCATTTCAGCGTTTTCTTTGTGGAGAGCGCGTCTGACTTCTTGAATTTGGGCAACTGTTAAACCACGATATTCGCAAACGATAATGGTTTGGCTCTTTTTCGCTTTTTCACTGATTTCCTTAACGGTCTCGGTTTTAGCGGCTAAGACTGCTTGATTCATATTCTTGACCTCCTTTTTTAAAAATTGTTGTTTGAAGGCTCCAATATACGGTGGGCTTTATAGATACGCCTCGGTAACATTATTAAGACTGCTTCGTCCGTTACTGTCTTAGGTATATTGTGCTTTGTTTTAATTAACGACCAGCAAATGTGAATTGAATGGCTGGACCCATGGTCGTATGGATGACAGCTTTCTTGAAGAATACGCCTTTGACTGCGGCTGGTTTAGCTTTTAATAAAGCGTCAACGAGAGCGTGTAAGTTATCAGCGATCTTTTGAGCATCGAATGACACCTTAGCAATGCAAACGTGCATGTTGGCTTCCTTGTCAATACGATATTCGACTTTACCAGCTTTAATTTCTTTGACAGCTTTAGCGATGTCTGGAGAAACTGTGCCAGTTTTTGGGTTTGGCATTAAGCCTTTAGGACCTAACACTCTACCTAATTTACCGATGTTACCCATCATGTTTGGTGTTGCAACGAT
>CACZNF010000151.1 GCA_902782395.1 uncultured Erysipelotrichaceae bacterium
AAACTATCATAATCCACTAAAGCTTCCGCGACGTAATCACTCATTTGATAAGGATAATACTTGAATTGATCAAAAGTAATGATCGCTGTATCACCATAGTATCTAAGAGCAGGAGTTTTTTGACCTAAAGCTTTTTCTCTTCTAGCGAGTAAATCTTCTTCGTTTTCCCAAAGACTTGTGTATCTTTCACTTAGAACGCCCGTTCTTTGGAATGTTGAAGCGCCACACGCGCTAGCGTTATTGCCCGCGCTTGAATGACCATCGCCAACCGCGTAATTAATGAGTTTTTCAACTGCTTGGCAATAGAAAGTCTCATTATCACTTTTTAAGTTATTAACGATATCCTGATGATTCTTTGTTAGAAAAGCATTGAAATCAGGAATTCTATCATCTCTAAAGCCAAATGAGTGATCTAAATGGAACATTAAAGAATTGTAGTTATATTCTCTGAAATCACGGTTATTTCTGGCGTTTCTAAGATGATAATCACCATTATGGAAATTCTTTTCAAAAAGGGTGCCGACATAATTGAGTGAAACTGCACCTAATGAGAAATCTAATAAATAGAAGGCTGTACCATTAAAGTTACAACTAGCCCAGTAACACATGTTAATGGAGACTGTATTGATAACGGAGAATGGTATATAGAAATCATCGTTATATTCATAAATATCCAAGTTATATTTGTTTAAACTAAAGACAACATCTTCAGTTCCTTGATAAGTGACATAATTCTCCTTGATATGGGTATTAACATCCTCACCATCATTCATATGGTAAATATTTCTATCGCTACCATATGAGGCAATGATGTTATCAAAATTATGGACTGTAATAGTGTTTTCTTTAGAGTCGACAGTAAACACTATGTCATAAGGACATGTATAAACAATCTTATTACCTTCTTTACTAGCGGCCACATCATCATACATAATGGTTAACGCTACGCCTAAAGACATATAAGGAATAAAGGCATTATTATCTTTAATAGCGTATTCTAAATCACATGTTTTATACGCTAAACAATCGGTTTCTCTCGAATTTAGGCGTGGCACATAAAGTGGTGCGCTCTTTAATTCAAGATTAACGGTTTCTTCACCTTGTGAGCTACTAGAAGAGCTAGATGAAGAAGTGGATATACTACTCGAAGAAGTACTACTGGAACTAGAACTGCTACTAGAGGAACTACTGCTAGATGAACTAGAACTAGATGAGCTTGAACTACTACTCGAAGAAGAACTAGAGCTTGAACTACTAGAACTACTTGATGAGCTACTAGTAGAAGAGCTACTGCTAGAACTAGAAGAACTAGATGAAGAAGTGGAACTAGAAGAAGTTTCACTTGTGCTTTCACTACTTGGTTCACTAGTTTCACTATTAAATGAGGTCAGGCTACTAATACTGTTACTCGATGAATTACTTTGAGAAACAGCGCTTGTACACGAGACTGTTAATATGACAATAAGTGCAGGTATAGTCTTAAAAAATTTCATATTCTTTTTTTCAAATATACTAAAAATCATATTAAATAATCAAGCACTTAAATAAATAATTTGTTTAAAAAAAGAGAGATTTGTAACCCCTCTATTTTTAATTAAATGTAAGACGCTTTTACCACTTATAATCCATGTTTCTAGTGGCGAGAATGCTTTTATAGAATCCTTTGTACTTTTTAGAAAGTACTAAGAAGATTGGATAACCAATTAAGTTAATACAAACGAATTCCCCTAAGAAGACCCAACCAAACATCATGAAGTAGTTAGCAAAAGTTAATGGGATTGCATCATTAGTGCCCATCGTGGAAACCACAATTGTGAATGGCACAACAATCGCATTTAGTAAGCATGGGATTAAGCCAGTAGTGAATAAGTTTTTAATAACCTTGCTATAACCAACCATTACTAAGCACGCTACTAAGGTAGTTAATGTACCAAAGACGATATCGATTGGTCCAACAGAAGAGAATAAGTTAGCAATTAAGCAGCCTAATGTTAAACCCACAGTAAATGCTGGATTAAAGAACACTAATAAGTTTAATAGTTCAGAAAATCTGAATTGCATGAATTCATAGGACAAAGGACCACATGCAATAGTGACTGCGGCGTATAAGCCCGCAATAATGCCGTTAAGGGCAATAGTTTTAACGTTAAATAATTGTTTAAGTCTTTCCATTAAATTTCGTCCAATTCCTTTCTGATGGCTTTCTCGTTAAGATTTTGACCAATGAAGACTAACTTGATCAATCTATCTTGATACTCGTCATCCCAGTCATGGGCGTATCCTTCATCGTTTTGTTTTAAGAACTCTAATTGTTTCTTGGTTAATGTCGCAGAATACCACTTTCTAGATAAGGTAATGGTAATTTGTTGACCTGCGGATTCATAAATATAAATATTTTCTTTTTCGTTATTGAAGTAGCAAACGCCTTTCGCTCTGATAATGTGATGTTTACCAGCTTCATTTTTAGCCCAGTTTTCAAACTTCTCACTATCAAAGCCTCTTCTACGATAATAAACAAATGTATTGATATCGTATTCTAAGGCTGTGCCTTCTTCTTCATTTTCTACACCATGGTGGTGATGATGGTGATGG
>CACZNF010000152.1 GCA_902782395.1 uncultured Erysipelotrichaceae bacterium
ACGTAGTATTGCGGTAGAACTCCATTATTCTTTATTGTTTTATGTTCTAGGAAATTTTCAACATAACCTTTTTGAAGAAGGGCGTCACCTTTATATTTTTCATTGGTTAGTATCGACATTAATCCAACTTTGCTCCAGGAATCTTTCTGCCTAGCAGTTTTAATCCCCCTTCTTTTAAGCTCTTTAGCAATGCCACCTGGAGTCATACCTTTTACTAGGAACATCCTATAGATTTCTCTAACTGTTGCAGCTTCATTTTCATCGATTGCTATTTTGCCATCTTCTCCCTTTTTATATCCTAAAAAAGAACCATAGGGGATAGAGAATTTACCGTTTTGATAGCCCCATCTTTTGCCCATCTTGACGTTATCGGAAATCGATCTTGATTCTTCTTGGGCCAAAGATGCCATAATGGTAAGAATGAATTCGCCCTTGCTATCAAATGTTGATATATTCTCTTTTTCAAAATAGACTTCAATGCCTAATGATTGGAGCAATCTTACAGTATTAAGTGTGTCCACCGTATTTCTTCCGAAACGCGATATTGATTTATTAATCAACAAGTCAAATTTACCGGCTTTGGCATCTTCTATCATCTGCTTGAATTGGTCTCTTTTCTTAATGCTTGTACCACTAATACCTTCATCAGCATAGATTCTAATAAACTCCCAATCAGGGTTGTTGTTTATCATCTTTGTATAGACTCTTTGTTGAGCCTCGAAGGAATTCTCTTGGTCTTCCTTATCAGTCGATACCCTTGCATACGCGCATACCCTTCTTTTTTTCTTAATAGATAGAGGGGCTTTCGTTAAGGCATCAATTGTTGATGGAATAACTGTTACTCTTGGCATGTCTTTTCTCCTTTCTTACTAGCTTTAGCACCGTCAATGCGTGCTTTGGCTTTCATTTCTTCTGTCCATGATTCACTTCTTGAGCGATAAGCCCATGTTTTATTTACTTCTGAACCATCCCTTAATTTGAATACCAGAACGTTATCATCGTGAACCACTATTTCGATGAGTTTGTCTTTGATAACTTCCCTAGTTAGCTGAGTAAGACTAAGAACCTCTTTAGTTGCTTCAATAAGTGGTTCTTCCCTAACTTGCTTACTAGCGCAGTATTCCTTTCCTTTCTGCGAGAAAGTTGGACAGATGTAATAGGAACCATATTTATTCACTTTTTTGGTATAGTGCTTACCACAATGCGAGCAAGTTAACATCCCAGCGAATAACGAAGGTTTCTTTTTTGAAGTATGTTTAATAAGGGAGTCTCTTCTTTTTATTTCTTCCTGAACTTTGTTCCAAATCTCTAAAGGAATAATCGACTCATGGGTATCTTCCACGTGGTATTTATTGAGTTCTCCCTTATTAACCATTCTTTTCTTTTCGACGTTATTGTTTTTATAAGTGGTTTGCAAAAGAAGATTGCCGGTATAGGTATAGCAAGTAAGGATTCTTCTAATGGAATTGATGTTCCAATGTTCAGCATTTCTTTTAGAAACAGCACCACTTTTATCTAATTCTTTTGCAATAGCCGGTAAGCCAAGCCCACCTAAATAAAGCGAATATATCTTTTTAACTATTTCTGCCTCATCAGGAATGATTTCAAAGCTTCCATTAATAAACTTGTAACCAGTGATGCTTTGGTTCCAGGCATAGCCATTTTCAAAGCCTTTTCTGATTCTCCACTTTAAGTTATCTGATGCACTTCTACTCTCTTCTTGAGCGAAGTCAGCAAGTAAAGTCAAAACAAACTCACCTTGGCTCGATAAAAGGTTGAGGTTTTGAGCTTCAAAATAAATATCGACATTAAGGGACTTTAGTTCTCTAGTAACATTAAGTAGGTCTAAGGTGTTTCTGGCAAATCTTGAGATGGACTTAGTGATTATTAAATCAATGTTCCCTTTACGGCATTCCTCAAGCATCTTCTGTAATTCTTCTCTACTGCTTTTAGTGCCAGTAACAGCGTAATCAGCATAAACACCCACATAGTTCCATTTATTGTTTTTAAGGATAAAGGATTTATAGTGATCCACTTGATTGTTTAAAGAATTGAGCATCGCTTCTTTAGGAGTCGACACTCTAGCGTATGCACAGACATTTAGTAATCTAGGTAATTTCTTATAGGGATTAATAGTCCTAATTTGCATAGCAAATTCCTTTACTTTCTTCACATATATTAATCACTCTTTCAGGGGTACATATCAAGTTATTAAGACGGTATAAATTGTCTTTATTAATACAATATTTTTTAGCCAAAAAAGACTCGGATTTCTTATAGTCCTTTTCATCTATAATTCCTTGTTTAAATAGGCTTAGCACCATCATCATTGATGCTTGGTATTTTTCTAAGTTAACTCTATCCATTTTTATTTCCCCACTTTCTTGATTCATTCTGTTGAAAGCAAGTCCTGGAGCAGAATCTTCTTTTACCGCCATAAGAGATGAATGCCTTGTGACATTCCTCACACTCACATTGATAGGTAGATTTCCTATCAGCGCTTTTGCGATGCTTATTCCAGTAGTCGCGATGGCACTTCAATGAGCAAAAACGTTTAATTCTCCCATCAGAAAAT
>CACZNF010000153.1 GCA_902782395.1 uncultured Erysipelotrichaceae bacterium
AATCTAAACCATCATCCGGGTTATGCCATAAATCAGCGAAGATATAATCATGCTTCTTCTTATTAGCGGCATAACTAATCGCATCATCACAAATAATAGTGATTTTGTTTTTATTTCTAAATGATGGGAATAAGACTTTATTAAATAAATTAATAATGTTTTTATCTTTTTCGATAATAGTGATGTGTTTAACTTCACTTTTTTCACTCATCATAAATGGGACATAGCCCATTCCTAAACCAAGCACTAATACATCACCTTTAGCCTTTTCAATAAATGGCTTCATTGTTTCAATTTCATTAGGGTTAAGTGACATCCAAACATTATTGCCTTGGCATAACGCTAAATAAGAAAACTTTTCTTTAAAGAAACCAATATTGCTAAGCTCTTGATATTTATCGTTCACATTGATCTCATCATATGGGAATGTTTGATATGGTTCATAACTAATCTTTTTAATAGAGTAACCACTAAAATTACCATTAGCTTTGACTGTCTTAGCGTATAAATCATTCTCGTAGACTTTTGGATTTAAACATTTGATACGGTCACGCACAAACTCTTTGAGAATGTCTCTTATTTCTTGATCATCTTTATCTAATTCAAAATTATCAAACATCATCTCAAGCATCGCATCTTCTGATGACTTATATTGCTTAATTTTATTAACATCAAAAAAGTCAGTGTTTTGATAATGCTATCTATTTGATCTTTAAGAAAGATATTGTCAGTAATTTTCATGCTTTTATGATACAACAGATATACGTATAATATGTATATCAATTGAGGAATTTGATTATGAAGAAGTTTTTTAAGGGTTTATTAATTACCCTTGTTGTGATGATTATCTTACCTATCGCTTTATTATTTATCTTTGTTTTTGACACCGGCAAAATGGCGGTCACATATGATGATAACTTCACCCAAGAAACAATGACTAAAAAACTTGTCGTCGATTCTTTAGACCACACAGTGGACGAAAAACAAATCAAATTCTCTATTACTGAACAAGATATCAATAACTATATCCACGCGGCGATTAAGGATAATGAACAGTTAAATAAATATTTAACTCAACTCGCTATCGACATTAAAGACGATTCCTATGTTTTAAATGTTTCCGGTAAAGCTTGGTTCTTTGAAACAAGAGCGAAACTAACCACAACCTTATCCAAAGAAACAGTCGTGTCCGCGGATGGAGAAAAAGAAGCATTTGTTTTAACAGTTAAGAAGATGACTTTAGGTCGTTTAACAGAGTTAAAAGAAGTCATTTCTTTCTTCTTATCTAGATACATCAATAATGAAACAATTGACGCCTTAACAGCGGCTATTCATTTACATTCCGATTTAAAGAACTCTAAGCTATTCATCTACACTGAAGACTTAAGAGAACTTATCAATAAAGGCATCAGTGGTGGTTCAGGTACTTCTGATTACTATTTCTCATTTATCAATGACTTCTTAGATTTAAATCTTGTGAATATTGACTTCTATGGTGGTGAATCATTAAGCATTGATGTTAATCTTGAAAGATTAACTGGTAATGACTATGATGCCTCTTTAGGGGAAAATGTCTATTACCCAATGAACTATGAAGATACAACCACAAAGCTCACAATCAACGGTGAAGAAAAGAAGTTATCTTTGGATGTGATTAGAGAAGCATGTGTTTCTTTAATGAATCAACAATTAATTACCATGAGTGATGTTAACGCTGTTAGCGATTATCTCTTTAATGGTTATAACGGTAGTAACGCTCCAAGTGCTAATCTTTCATCAATTGGTATTACCAATAAAGAAACATACAAAGGTTTCAATTTAGTGACTTCTGAATCTATTGATGAGATTTTAAGAAACGCTATTAGTACATTCGATGGTTATTCTTTGTCTTTAGATTCCTTTGATATCGCTAAGTTAAAAGAAAGCGAAATCAATCTCTTTATGAAGACACAAAGTGCCTTAGGCAATAAGTTCTTCTTACAACGTGAAGTGGCTGATAGTCAAAATAAGCTCAATTACATTGCTTTAGATAATGCTTACATGAATATCTATGGCGCTGCCGCCATCGTCAGTGTTGGTCTTAATATTAACGGTTTAGAAACATGGACCACATTAAAGATGGATGCTGATACATCTAATACTGATCCTCATAAATTAGTGTATAAACCTGCTAATCTTTACTTCGGTAAAGCTAGTGAAAATCTCACAGTCAGTGATGATTCTAAGAAAGTCATCTATGAAACACTCGCTGAAGCCGTTGATCAATCTTCTTTCAAGTTTGAAAGAGATGGCACAATGACAATCTCCTTTGATTCATTATTCACCAGTGCGATTAACAGTATCGATACATCTAATCCAATTATGGCGCAGTACAAATCATTCCTTCAAAATAACGCTGATGTCAGTGTCGTTGTGGAAGGTGATAATGTAACCGATAACTCAATGATTAAAATCCAAGCGGTTCGTAGAGCCTAAATATTCTTAAATATATCGTGAATACAGTCTGTGATTTCATCGCAGACTTTTTCATATCTGCCGGTATACCAAGGATCTTCAATTTCGTAGATACTAGGAGTGAATTTATTAATGCGATAAATAATGTTTTTGTGGTTATCTAATTGTCTAAGAAGAGAATAATAGTTCTCATCATCCATACAGAAAATATAATCCGCTTCTTCATAGTCAGATTGTCTAATTCTAGTCGCAACGTGAGGATATAAAGTAATGCCTCTTCTATATAGTTCTCTTTTCATTGGAGGATAGACATCATTACCGATTTCTTCAGAGGAAGTCGCTCTAATAGAAATATTAAATTCCCTATCCCGTCCTTGCTCTTTTAAGTATTGCTTGGCAATAAAAGCCGCAGCGGGGCTACGGCAAATAGAACCATGACAAACGAATATAATATTCTTCATTATTCGAGTTCAAACGCTCCAGTATAGAGTTGATAGTAATAGCCTTTTTCGGCGATTAAGGATTCGTGATTACCTCTTTCGATAATTTCACCATGATCAAGCACTAAGATGTAGTCAGC
>CACZNF010000154.1 GCA_902782395.1 uncultured Erysipelotrichaceae bacterium
AGCAATTTGAAGTAGCTTACCAGTAAGAACTGCGGCATTAGCACTTGTGATTTCTTTGTCTTTTAATTCAAGAACCATCTCTTCGACAAGTTCTTTATAGAGACTTATTTCATGTTCGTCTAACTCCACCGCTCTTTCCACTTCAATTAAGTCAGGCATCTTTAGATGGTCGATGGCTTTCATTGAAATTGTGATGTCGCTAATCTTGCTATAGATTCTAGCTTCAGCACCTGCTTGTGGTTTATAAGAGAACACCACCATTCCATTACGCTTATCTGGAAGAAAATACTCTTCGCGATATCTAGTAATGAATCTTCCAAGTCGAGAGCCATAATCTAAACATTTGAATTCTGCCCATAGGTCCATGAGACCATTACCTGCAGGTGTGCCGGTTAATCCTATGATTCTTTTCACATATGGACGTACGGTCATCAAAGCCTTATGTCTTTTAGATCTGCCATTTTTGAAACTAGATAGTTCATCAATAACCACGGTATCAAAATCAAACTTATATCCGCTTTTAGTTACTAACCATTCTAGGTTTTCACGATTGATGATATAAATATCAGCTTTGGCTTTAAGTGCCCTTAAGCGTTCCATCTCAGTTCCGATCACAATGCTAGATTTTAGAAAGTGAAGATGTTCCCACTTCTTTAATTCATCAGGCCATGAGATTAGTCCTACACGTAATGGTGCCACCACTAGCACTTTATGGATTTCAAAGGAATCAAATAGCAAATCGAATAAAGCAGTAAGTGTAATAACTGTCTTGCCTAAGCCCATATCGATTAGCAATGCACTAATTGGATGGTGCTCGATATAGTTAGTAGCAAAACTTTGATATTCATGTGGTTCGTATTGCATCAATAATTCCTCCTATTTGATTTACATCGTCTAGAACATAAGTGTTAAAGCCTAATGCTCGTAATTCACGATGTCGTTTAAGTTGTATCTTTCTTGGCTTTTTGCCGGGTGCTTTAACTTCGACAAATCCAATCTTGCCTATTGCCACTAGCACGATACGGTCAGGTACCCCTACATAACCAGGACTAACTAGCTTTAGACATAATCCCCCAGCCTTTTTAACGGCTTTTACCAATTTTTCCTCTATTTTTGCTTCTTCAGCCATGTGACCTCCTTTTAGTACTTTTAGTACTAGTGAGGTCAATGAAGTCATTTCCGAACTTTTCTATATAGAGATAATTTTTATTTTTTTCCTTATATGAACAAGTTATGTTTTGACCTCATTGACCTCACCTTAGACCAATTTTTACTTTAGTAAGTCATCGAATTCTTCACTCGCTGGGGTGAGGTCGATTGGTAATAGAGATATGCCTTTGATGTATTGTCTGCCGTTAACTCTAGCTTTTTTAAACCCTAATTTTTCAAGGATTTGGTAGAAGTCTGTTGTGCTTCTTGGAGTTTCGCCACCATTGAAACAATAGTTGCGGTATTTGGTGTAAAGTTCACCACTAGGGCATTTGGCTGTTTTATCAGCTAAGTCACATCTTTCACTAAGGAATAATGAAACAGTGTCACTTTGCTCTTTATAGCCATTAATGGCTTCAACCACTTCTTCCGGGGGTTCGACATGGAAACCGTGGTCGATTGCTTTTTTAGCACCTTCGATAAGCCAATAGAGAATGTATTCGCCAGCATCCTCAACTAGCACCTCGGCATAGTTCTTAATATCTTCTTTGCCAACGAACTTGTGTTTAAAAGGAATGACAATAATTCTTCTCCATGTGCCATCATCGACAGTAGCTACCTTTGGTAAGTTATTCGTGTAAATGACTAAGGTATGACTTGGGGTGAAGTCAAATGGGTCCTTATATTTCTTACATGCGTTAATTTTGTCAGTGGAACACATGCGTTTAATTGTGGATTCATCCAAGCGATCACCTGCTTTAGTTTCCGCAGCGATGACAAGTCTTCTACCACGGAGTTCAGCTAAGTCTGCTTGCTTATCACGTTTAATGGATGTGGTAAGTACGTCACTAGCGATAGAGCCATAGTAGTCGCCTAGCACACTGCTTATCGAGTTAAAGAAGGTAGACTTACCGTTACCGCCTTCACCATAGGCAATGATGCAAGCTTCGACATAGACTTTACCGAAGAGTGCCATGCCACACATTTCCTGAACGTATTCGATGAGTTTATCGTTATGGCCAAATATGGTATTAACTGACTTAAGCCACTTCTCTTTCCCTTTTAGGGAAGGTGAGACACTGGTCATCTTTGTCATAAGATCTTCTGCCCTATGTTCGCGTAGTCCCTTAACACCTTCTCTTAAGTCATAAACACCCGCTGGTGTATTAAGTAAGAATGGGTTGGCATCAAGCATCATGGAATCTATTTCCACCATTGGCCTGACTTCTTTTAAAGTCGCTGCTATGTAGTGAGAGAATCTACGCTTAATGACATACTCTTTAAACTGAAGAGCTTCTAAATAGCCGTGATACGCTTTTCGTTGATCTTCAGATAAAGTCTTATCAATCTCACTCTTTTTGCATGTGGCAATAAGGGTAAAAGCATCAAGTTCAGTTAGCTTTTTATAGTTAACGATAATAA
>CACZNF010000155.1 GCA_902782395.1 uncultured Erysipelotrichaceae bacterium
TTCTAGCGAAGATGACTTAATGGTTATCACTAACTATGGTATCGTCATTAGAACCCACTTATCAGAAGTTAGACAATCTTCTAGAAACACCCAAGGTGTGAAGATCTTAAACCTCGAAGGTAGACAAAAAGTTTCTTCTATCGCTGTCGTTCCTTATGAAGAGGAAATTGAAGGCGAAGAATTAGAAGAAGAAGTCGAGGGTGAAGAACAAGTTAACGAAGAAAATAACGAAGTTAACGAATAGTTTATGAAAGCATTAGTTTACTTTCAACCAGGTAATAAATACGACAATTACGAGGGCGCTAGGATGCGTAAAACCATCAAGGGCGCCCTTGAGGTCGTTGATATGCAGTACACATCCAACATCTATGATGAATATGATGTGGCCCATTTCATCTCGCCTGATGATGAAAGTAAAATGAATCTCGTTTTAGAAAGAGGTGTTCCATGTGTTGTCTCCGCTTTATTTGGGGAAGATGACCCATCTGTTAGTTTCTTAAAATATCGTCGAGACAAGGATGGTAAAAGAGTCACCACTTTAAGAAATAGAGCATTAAGAATGCTTAATAAAGCCACATTAGTGTTAGTGCCTTCTGAATCCGCGAAGAGATACTTAATTGAAAATAAAGTTGAAACTCCAATTGAGGTTTGCCCTCCAGGAGTTAACTTAGCGAGATTCAACTTCTCTAGAGATGACGAAAAAGAACTTTTCTATCGTTATTTTAGAGAAGACAAAAATAAGAAAATCGTCCTTGCGGTTGGTGAATATGATAACTTAGGTGGTATTCATGCTTTCATCAATGCCGCATTAAAAAGAGACGACACGGTATTCTATTATGTCGGCTATGAATCTAAAGCTGCGAAGTCTTCTAAGGTCAAAAAGATCATTAAAGAAGCACCTAAGAATGTCCGCTTTAAATTCATCTTACCTGATGATATTTATCGTAGCTTATTACTTAACGCTGATGTGTTTATGCTTCCTGGCTATAATTTAGCAGGAGTTATCTCTATTGAAGAAGCGATGGCGGCTAAATGTCAATTGATTGTGAGAAAGTCATCCATCTTCGCAGGAACACTTAAAAATGAGTCTACTGCTTATATTGCAGAATTCTCTGAAACATTAACATCACTTGTCTTAGAATATCTTAACGGTGATGTCCAACCAACAATTCAAGAAGCTTATAACGAAATCTCAAAAAATAGCTTAAAGAGTTTTGGCGAAAATCTTATTAACATCTATAAATCTATAATTAAATAATAAATAAAGAGGAGAAACTGATTATGTTAGACATTAATCGTATTCGTGAAAATCCAGAAGGTGTAAAAGAAGCGCTTAAAAAGAAATTATGGGACGCTGATTTTACCGAATTATTAGCCTGGGATAAAAGAAAAAAAGAATTAATCCAATTCGTTGAAGGCAATAAAGCCGAAATGAACAAATTATCCGCGAGTGTTCCACAAGCGAAAAAGAACGGGGAAGATGTTTCCAAAATCTTCGCTAAAGTTAAAGAAATCGCTGCTAAAAACGCTGAATCAGATAAGGAATTAAAAGAATTAGAAGATAAAATCTTCAACTTCTTAGCAGAACTTCCAAACATTCCTGATGATGACTTATTAGGCGGTGGTAAAGAAAACAATAAACCAATTAGATCTTTTGGTAAGAAACCAGAATTTGATTTCCCAATGAAAGATCACGTTGAACTCGCCACTTCCTTAGGTTTAGTGGACTATGATAGAGCAGCGAAAATCGCTGGTCGTGGTGCTTGGATTTATACAAACTTAGGCGCTCAACTTGAATGGGCCTTACTTAACTACTTCATCACCACACATTTAAAAGATGGTTACACATTCATCTTACCTCCTCATTTATTAAACGAAGCTTCTGGTTTCGGTGCTGGTCAATTCCCAAAATTTAGAGAAGATGTTTTCTGGCTTGAAGGTATGGAACCAAAGAGATTCTTGTTACCAACAGCTGAAACAGCTTTAGTAAATATCTATCGTGATGAAATCATGAAAGAAGAAGATTTACCAAAGAAATTATTCGCCTACACTCCATGCTATAGAAGAGAAGCTGGTTCTTATAGAACTGAAGAAAGAGGTATGATTCGTGGCTATCAATTCGACAAAGTCGAAATGGTCCAATATACCAAACCAGAAGATAGCGACACTGCCTTTGAAGAATTAGTGGCCAAAGCGGAAGGCTTAGTTCAAGGCTTAGGCTTACATTATCAAGTAAGTAAACTTGCCGCTGGTGATATCTCTCACTCCATGGCAAGAACATACGATATTGAAGTCTATTTACCAAGTATGGGTATCTATAAAGAAGTTTCTTCCGCGAGTAACGCTAGAGACTATCAAGCAAGAAGAACAATGTGCCGTTATAGAGATAACGCTACAGGAAAGACCAGATACGTGCATACATTAAACGCTTCTGGCTTAGCTACTTCCCGTATCTTCCCAGCCATTCTTGAACAGTTCCAACAAGCTGATGGATCTGTCGTCATTCCAGAAGTCTTAAGACCATGGATGGGTGGCTTAGAAGTCTTAAAACCAATTAAGAAATAATT
>CACZNF010000156.1 GCA_902782395.1 uncultured Erysipelotrichaceae bacterium
GGAAAAAACATTAAACGAACAACCAGGTGCGGAAGATACCGTTAAAGCGGAAAAGATTCTTGAAATTAATCCAAATCACCCATTGTTTGAAGCCTTCTCCAAGATTCAAAATGATGATGAAACTGTGAAGAATTACGCGAATGTTCTTTATGAAGAAGCAATGCTTCTCGAAGGTAGAGAAATTGTTGATAAGAAAGCCTTTGTAGATAAAATTAACGAATTATTCATTAAGGCTATGAAATAGTGGAAAGTTTCTCCTCCACACGAAAAGGTCTGAGACAATCAGACTTTTTTGTTTATTCATTTTTTGTCGATGTTTACTAATAATTATTTGCGTATTATTTGCACACTTGGTATATTGTAAGCGCATGCGTTAAACATGGAAATCTAGCTGAAATAATTTTTTTCATGTTCAACAAAACTACATAGTTATGAGAAAGGAGTTTTTTGCTATGTTTAATTTACCTATCTTAGAATCTTTCTTAGATAAGGAAGTAACCGCTGGCTATACTTGGGGCAATATCCTTGAGTATTGGTGGGTTGGTTTAATCATCATCATAGTGCTTGCAGTAGGTGGCGTTGCTACCTATGTCTTACTAGCGCACGTCTTCGGTCGCATGAAATTTAAAGAGGGCGATCAAGAAGTTGTCGACAACTATTCTAACGCTCCTAAAGGAGAGAAAAAGGTTGTTAAAAAAGCAGCAAAAGGGGCTGCTAAGAATGTCATTATTTGGCGTAGCATGAGAGCGTGGTTCATTCCTGTTGTCTGTGTCGCCGCAATTGTTATTGCCCCAATCGCTTCATTCTTACCAACAGCTGCATTTGCTAACTTGATGTTTACCGCATTCGGTAGCCCAGTTAAAATTATCGACACCGAAACATCAAGACAAGCCGCTAAGGAAGCCGAAAAGAACGTTGTCGTCATTCAAGAAGAAGGCACAGTTCTTTTAAAGAACAAAGATAATGCCTTACCATTAAACCTTGAAACAAATAAGAAAGTTAACATCTTTGGTTCTTGTGCTTATGGCTTATTCTTCAATAATGGTGGTTCTGGTGCATTCCAAACTAATGGTTGCGTTGATGGTTTTGAAAGAACCGCAACTAAATTAGAAGAAGCTTTAGTGGAAGAAGGTTTTGAAATTAATAACAACCTCTTCAACTTAGTGAAGAATTACTATAACGGAAAGAAAGTATCTTCTGTGGTATTAACACCTTCGGTTATCCAGAAGTTGTTCCAAGTGGTTATGGCGCAACTCTTGACCCAATTGATTACGAATTACCTGTCTCTGCATACGAAACCGCCTTTGACGCACTAGGTGGTAAAACTGCATTAGAAGACGCAAAAGAATTCTCCGACACTGCAATCTTTGCCATTACAAGACATGGTACAGAAAGTGCGGATATGAAATATAACGAACTTAAGTTATATGCCGCTGAACAAGCTGCTATCAACATGCTCGAAGAGAACTTTAGTAAAGTTATTATCTTACTTAACGTTCCAACAGTTATCGAATCTGAATTCTTAGATGACGATGCAATTAGCGCAGCTCTTTATATCGGTCATCCAGGTTTAACAGGTACCAAAGCGATTGCTGAAATCCTCTCTGGTAAAGTTAATCCATCAGGTCACTTAGTGGATACATGGCCATATAGCGTGAAGAGCGCTCCATCTTACCAATGCTTTGGTAACGACACCACATTAACATATACTTCTGGTGCGGCTAATAGAGCCAAATTCACTAACTATGTTGAAGGTATCTATGTTGGTTATAGATATTATGTAACCGCTGCTAAAGAAGGCTTTATTGATTACGACGAAGAAGTTCAATACTCATTCGGTCATGGCTTATCTTATACAAAATTTGATAAATCCATCGCCGAATTCAAAGTGAATGAAAAAGAACAAAAAGTCGAAGTTACAGTCGTGGTTAAAAACACCGGTGATGTGGCGGGTAAAGACGTTATTCAACTCTACACCCACGCTCCATATAACAAAGGCGGTGTTGAAAAATCATATTACGCATTAACTGCTTTCCAAAAAACAAACATCATCGAACCAGGTGATGAAAAAGCATATAAATTAGAATTCAGCTTTAGAGATATGGCCTCTTGGTCAACCCAAAAAGGCTACTACGTCTTAGAAAAAGGTGACTACGAATTCTCTATCAGAGAAAACGTTTGGGATCTCGCTGTGACTGAAGTTAATGGTAGAGAAAATACAAAGACATATACATTAAAAGATGATGTTGAATTCAAGACCTCTTATCAAACAGGTAAAGAATACAAAAACATCTTCCAAGATGTCGAATTCGGTGGTGGTGTGGAAAAGAACACATATTTATCCAGAGCCGACTTTGATGGCACATGGCAAAATAAAGCCGATATCCCATTAGCCTCTAATCCAGATAAAGCACATTTCCCAGGTGGTCCAAGTAACTCTACAGGTTCTAGTTCCTTCACATTTACTGACAATCAAATTGACGAAGAAGTCAAACCACAAGATGTCGCTGGTAATTTAACTCTTAGAGATCTTAAAGATGCGGCTTGGGATGATCCACGTTGGGAAGACTTATTAAGTCAATTATCATATGCCGATATGGAAAAACTTATCGAATACGGTGGCTTCCAAACTGCTTCCGTTACAAGCATTGATAAAGGTCAAACAGTTGACTACGATGGTCCAAGTGCAGCGTTCCACTCTGGCACAGGTCACCCAAGTGAAGTTATCGTTGGTTGCTCCTGGTCTACAGATGTTGCAAGATTGATGGGTGAATCCATTGGTCGTGAAGGTGCCTCCCGTGGTTTAACTGGTTGGTATGCCCCAGGTATCAATACTCACCGTTCACCATTCGGTGGTAGAAACTTTGAATACTATTCAGAAGATCCATTAATCTCTGGCTTAATGGCTGGTAACACCGCTCAAGGTATGTCCAAGTATGGTGTTTATACATATGCAAAACACTTCTTCTGCAATGACCAAGAAAATAACCGTGCTGGTGTCTTTGTTTGGGCAAGCGAACAAGCACTTAGAGAAATCTACGCTCGTGGCTTTGAACTCTATGTTGATTTAGGTGGTATTGGTATCATGTCCGCTTATAACTGCATCGGTTCATGGTGGTGTGGTGGTAGTGAAGCTGCCTTAACAACTCTCTTAAGAGAAGAATGGGGCTTCCATGGTGTCGTCGTTACCGACTATGCTGGTAGTGATTACATGGCCACAAGTATTGGTTTAAGAGCTGGTAATGATATGTGGTTAACACCAAGTCAATTAAGTAACAACTTAAAACCAAGCAGAGTCCGTTCACAATGTCCACATGATGGCGCGATTATCGAAAGAAGAGCGGCAAAGAACATTCTCTATGCCTGCGCGCATTCCAATAACGTTTGGACAGAAGAAGACTACGCTGCAGTGGGTATTCCAGAAATTAAGAAAGCTGCTGACGGTCACTAGTCTTAAACATCAAATAACAATCAAGGTCCTTCTAGTTTAGAGGGGCCTTTTTTGATGCTCCAATGCAAGTTTATGCTAAGAAAATGTAATGTTACGTTTTTTATACACATCACTAATTTTTGATTGTTTATAGTAATATCGCATTCGTCAAACATA
>CACZNF010000157.1 GCA_902782395.1 uncultured Erysipelotrichaceae bacterium
GATAGTATTTACCTTCACCCTTATCGTTAGTAACAAATGATTTTGGTAAACCTGTTGCACCGAATAAGTCAGACATCATCTTGATGTTACTAGTAACACCAGTAGCGTTGAATTGTTGGAACCAGGCTTCAGAACCACTGACATAGTTTTTAAGTGTGCAATCAGTGAAGTTAGTTGTTGGAGCATAGCCAAGGACTTTCAAACCATTCTCTTCTTCATATGTATCTGTACCAGTATGGTCTTGGATAACAATTGGACCACCACAGCTTCTGAATAAGGAGTTCTTAGCGTTAATGATAGAACCCCAGTTATACATGAAGGAGTTGTAGTTATTGAAACATTTAACTTTATCTAATTCGAATTCGGTGAATGGATTACCTTCGGTATATGGTTTTTCACCAAAGAATGTGATGTAGAACTTAGTGGCAATCATGTTATAGGCTTTTAAGGATTTAGAACCCGCACCTTTAACGAAGATGATACCACCACCATAGATCTTATCTTCATCGCCTGTGGCTTTTTTACCATTACCAGTCATATTGATATTACGGAAGATAACATCACCACCGGCAATTGTTTTAAATGCAGCAGCGTGACCAACAACTTCACCTTCTGGTGTAGTTCTTTGTCTATCTCTTTTAATTAATGGGATAGCGGATAAGTCTAAATCAAAGTAGTTACCTTCAACAGTAATATCACCAGCGACTGTACGTTCATATAAGTATGTGTAGTCCACTAATGAGCCAGCAGCTTTTGTATCATTTAAAGCAGCGGCTTGTTCAGCTGTATAGAAGAAGTTAGCAGGTAAATCATTTGGGGTAACTGCAATGTCTGTTTGGAAGATTAAGGCTGCTGGACGATAATCAGGATTCATATTGTTAGCAGTCTTGAATTCTGGCCATTTAACTTGCCAGTCTTTATCATCTTCCATGACTGGTGTATCTTGGATAGAATCTTGAGGACGGGTATCAAAATAGCCTAATTCTTTAGCGTTATAAACGTTATAACCATCCACAACATCAACGGTAATGGATTTGGTTAAAGCGGCAACCTTAGAAGCATCAACACCATTTGGCGCAATGCTAATGGTGAATGTTTTACCAACAGCAGCGTCTGTGAAATCAATATTACATTCACGGGCATCTAAAACTTTGAAGTATTCTTCACCCACTGTAGCGTCGCCTAATTTCGCACTGATGGTGAAATCATGGAGCCATTGGCTAGCGCTGACTGGTAAATATGTCGCAGCATCTAAAACTGTTAAAGCTGGTTTAACGTTGAAAGCGTTATCATCGCCAACTTTATATGTTTGTGCGTGATCATAGAAACCATCATCGTTCTTTTCATCTTTCGCTCTATTTTGTTCAAATAAGACGAATTCATGTTTAGCGGAAACGTTAGATAAGATAACGTTGTCTTTAACTGTGACTTTACATGTGGCAGAAACACTAGCATTAGCTTTGCTCTTAACAACGATATTTGTGGTACCAATCTTTTTAGCGGTCACAACACCGTTATCAACAGTGGCAATTGTGGTGTCTTCACTGCTCCATTCCACTTCTTTATTAGTGGCGTTATTTGGAGTAAATGTGAGAGTTAATGTTTCTTTAGAATTTAATAAAATGCTAGTTTCAGTTTTGTTTAACTTAATCGCTGTTAATGCGATCTCGGAACCAGAAGTTGATGGGTTACTACTTTCGGAAGAACCACTATCGGAACTTGAGGTATTATCATTGCTACTAGTTGGATTAGTGGTTTCACTTGGGTTACAACCGACTAAGCTAGTTAGTGATAATAAGGCGATTAATAATGTACTTAGTTTGGCTTTTCTCATAACAAAGACCTCCTTTGTTAACTCGCTCAATAATAATACAAGATAATTATTATTTTACAATAACTTTAAGATAAGAGTGGACTGACAAAGGTTATACAGATTTTCAATTTTATTTGTGTACCAGGGTTTGTCGTGGACACGAAGAAAGGTGTGGATATAACAGTGTCTAATTCTTCAGTTAGTGTGATAAGAGCGAAGTTTTTCTCGATGTTTGGATTTGTTTCGTTTGTTTCAATTTTGAAAGATGTGTCGCTTTCGTCTTTGGTAAATTTCACATCTGGATAAGTGCAATTATCAGGTTTAACATTGGCCTTGATTCTAACACTATCCCCACTTTTGTAATTCTTATAAACGAAATAATAATGGTACAAAAGTTCACCAGTATCTGGGTCAACAGTGTCTTTTGACATCTCTGTTCTATTATCAGGATCAATAATCTCAATACTCTCTGGATAGACTTCTGGATTATAGTTTCTAATTGAATGGCCTAATAGACCAATCACAAAGAAGGAAATGATATAGACAACGACGAGTAACAATATTGTTGATTTCTTCATCTTCTTTCCTCCTTACTTTTCATAGTAGAACGCTTGTATCTTTTTGATGAAAAGATATAAGAATCCAGCGAATAATAACGCAGCGATTATTAATAATCTAATAAACGCAGATAAATAATTTTCATGTAAGCTCATTGATTCCACGGGCCATAACTGTGGCTTTAGCCTCGTTAGGATTATTGAAGTCATTACCAGTTGTCGCATAGACCTCATTTTGTGGATTCATGATATCTTGCGCTGCACAGTAGAAGATGTGAGCGTATTGGATCAACAATACCGACACACTAAATAAGACTGCGATTAGTACCCCTAATCCGCTAAAATTTGCAAAAATAATTGCGCACGCAATAATTGATGGAACACAGAATAATAAGTTAAACAATAGTTTACTTGTTAAAGGAATAAATGGATTAACAGGATTACTCTTAGTTAAATAAGCGGTTCTACCTTCTTTAGAATATAGAGTCGCAATTGTGGAGTTACTCGCTAATAAAGGCAGAATGGTTAATAAAGCATTAACCGCAATAGCGATGTTATTACCTCTCATAGATGTAGAAATCGCTGAGATCACTCTATCCATAAAGAATAATAAAATAGGAACAATAATATATATCGCGATATAAGAACCAGAAATATCAAAGTCTCTAAATGATAACTTAAATTCCTTATTAGCGAACGTCACATATTTCTTATGTTTCACATTCTTTTTAGCCGCTAACTGTGGGTTCTTATCAAATTCAAAAGTCTTATAAATCATCTTGAAATAGACTGGTCTAATAAGTAAGAACGCAAATAATGTTAATAAACCAATCACACCAATAGCGATTAATGTTTTAAGGAATGTCATACCCACTAATTGGTAATGGAAACCACTACTACTAGATTCACCAAAGAAGACACGTGAATATAAATTAATTGGGTAAGCATATTTATCAAAAGCGATAATAAAGTTTTCAAAACCGTTAACCATGGATGGCCACTGTCTATCTAAATCAATATCATCCGGTATCAGATTAATTAGATTAATGACCGCGATAATAAAGACAGTAACGGCAGCGCCCACAACGATTAAGTCAAATATTTGATTGCGCTTAAATAAGCGGTAAACATACATAAATGGAATAGAGATAACCGCGCTTAAAAGGACTTGGATAACCACTAATAAGATAATTGGAATAATCATCCAAAGAAGTGTTAAAGCGCTTAGTTCTCTACCTTTAAAGCCAATGGTTTCAAATAATAAGAAACCAAAGACACCTGGTATTAATAATAAGAACGATTTCTTTAATTCATAGAAGAAATAGACGAATAATTTAGAGAAGAATAACTTATTCGCATTAACTGGGAAAGTAATTAAAACCTTATTGTCATCAGCGAGATATAAAGACTTAGTTAAGTTATAAGTTGATGAACATAAACTTAAGAAAGTGATGACCGATAAGAACATCGTAAAAAGTGGTAGGACATCTTGATACTTAGAAATAAAACCGACATAAGATAAGGCGAATAGGACAGCGAAAACAATCGCTACCACTAAAAGGAATTTGAGTACACCAAAGACGATTGATTGGATTAAAGTCTTTTTAGACTTCATCCATGACATATCAACCTTGTCTTTGAGTTGGAATAATGTCAGTTGAAATAGTTGCTTCATTATTTACCTTCTACTTTTGTGGTGTTATCACCAATTGTCTCTAACAATATCTTTGAGAGATAATTGGGCTTGGATTTCTCCGTGTTTAATAATTGCGATTCTATCGCATAACTTTTCAACGATATCAATTAAGTGAGAGGAGAAGAAAACGATATTGCCTTTAGAGGCATGTTCTCTCATACACTCTTTCACTTGATAAATACTTGTTGGGTCTAAACCTGTTAAAGGTTCATCTAAAATCCAAACCTTTGGATCATGGACTAATGCAGCGATAATTGTCACCTTTTGTTTCATACCATGAGAATAGGTTTTGATTTTATTATCAATGGAATCTTTTAATTCAAATCTTTCAATATATCTAGATAAGCGTTCGTTTCTATCTTCTTTAGAAACTTCGTAAATATCAGCGATATAGTTAAGGTATTCTCTACCTGTTAAGTTTTCATATAAAGCGTAATGGTCAGGCACAAAACCAATTAACGATTTAGCGCCCACTCCTTGTGTTTTAACATCGTATCCACAGACGGAAATAGAACCTTCA
>CACZNF010000158.1 GCA_902782395.1 uncultured Erysipelotrichaceae bacterium
TAACTCATGAATTACATATATCCGATAAAGTGGACTTCATCGGTAAAGTACCAGCGAACGAAGTTCCATTCTATTACCATTTAGCGGATATCTATACATCCGCGTCCATTACTGAGACACAAGGTCTCACCTTTATGGAAGCGATGGCTAGTGGAACAATCGTTTTAGCGAGATTTGACTCTAACTTAGCGGATACGATTATCGATGGTCAAACTGGTTTCTTCTTTACAGATGAAGAATCATTCGTAGAAAAAGTGGAAAGAATATTCGCTTTAAGTAAAGAAGGAAGGCAAGAAGTGATTAATAATTCTTATAAGATGGTGGATATGTATTCCATCGATAAGTTCTATGACAACATTATGGAGGTCTATAACCGTGCCCTCAAAAAGTTCTGGTAAAGTTATCTCTAAAGTCAAAGTAAATAAAAAGAATGTCGTCATTCATTTTGTGGACCGCACAAAAATAAATTGTGTTCCAGAAGTTATGGCGAGCTTTTATCTATATGAAGGTAAAGAGTTATCATATAAAGCCATTAAAGAGATTGAAGAGTTCAATGCTTCCGCTTCATTAATGAAATACGCTTTATCTTTGTTAAAGAAAAATCATTATTCCGAATGGAAGATGAGAGAAAAGCTCTATAACAAAGAAGGAAAGAAGAAAGATGTTGATCGCGTCATTAAATCTTTAAAAGAAAATGATTTGATCAATGATAAAATGCTCGTTTTAGACACGATTGAATACGGCAACGAAAGAAATATCGGGAAAAACAAAATCATCCAGGAATTAGCCAATAAAGGCGTATTTATGGAAAGTATTAATCAAAATATGTTTTCTCATTCTTTAGAAAAGAAAAAAGCGATGAATAATTTATCTAAATTAGAGAAAAAATATGACCGATATAATTATGAAAGTAAAAAGCAACATATCTATCATGCATTATTATCATTAGGCTTTGATAATGATATTGCCTTAGAAGTGATGAATAGCGTCAAAGCCCCAAATGATAAAAGTGAAAAAGAGAAGTTATCTAAAGACTTTGATAAGGCTTATATCAAATATAAAAGACAATATGATGGATATGATTTAAAAAATAAAGTAGTGACTTCTTTAAGAAGTAAAGGATATCGATTAAACGATATATTAAGAATGTGGGAGAGTAGTTATGGTGAAAATGATTTCTGAATTTAGCGATGGCGATCGCATCAATGGTCAATTTTTAATTTCTAATAGTGCGAAATGCTTAAATAACGCTGGTGCGGCATATATGAATCTTGAACTCAAAGATTCCAGTGGCACGATCAATGCGAAAAAATGGGAAGCTTCTTTAGAAGATGAAACAAATTTAGTCATTGGTAGTGTGATTTATCTAGAAGGTGATGTCTTAAAATATAAAGATTCATTACAAATGAAACTATTATCTTATAGTGTCGTTGATCCCAAAGATGTCGATGTCGCAAAATTTGTTAAAGCCCCTCCAGTTCCTAAAGAAGAACTTATTAAAAGATTTAATCAATATGTCGAAGGCATCAAAAATGAAGACTGTCGTAAGATCTTAGATTATTTAATCAAAAGATTATCTCCAAAATTATTCGATTATCCTGCGGCAGTAAGTGTTCATCACGATTATGCTTCTGGCTTATTGATGCATACCGTTTCTATGGCGGATATTGGTAGCTATCTCGCGGATTACTATGGCGATATCGATAAAGATATGTTAATTACTGGTATCTTACTCCATGATATGGGTAAGACCATCGAATTTGAAGGACCAGTCATCTATAAATATTCCTTAGAAGGAAAATTATTAGGTCATATTTCCTTAATGGTCAGTGAAATCAGAAGAGCCGCGGAAGGCTTAAAGATTACTAGTGAAGTTCCATTATTATTAGAACATATGGTGTTATCCCATCATGGTTCAAATGAGTTTGGCTCCCCTATCTTACCATTAACAAAAGAAGCTCTATTATTATCTTTAATCGATAATTTAGATAGTAAGATGGTATTTACCGCGAAAGCTCTTGAAGGTGTTAATCCTGGTGAATTCACCAATAAATTATTCCCGCTAGATAACAGGATGATGTATAAACCTAAACAATAATTATTATTTAATAATAAAAACAAGGCCGTTGAGCCTTGTTTCTTTTGTCTTTGATAATTTATAAGTTTTCTTTGATTTGACCAGCGATGGCGGGCAAATTGAGGCCTTCCGCGTTATTCTTCATGGTGATTTCAAATCCTTCGCCTTCTTTATAGCGTGGAATGACATGAACATGGAAATGCATGACACTTTGTCCCGCGGCGGGATAACAGTTAGAGAGAATGTTAACACCTTCTGCGCCTAAGAGTTTGATATCGACTTGTCCAATTCTTTGAGCGACATCCATGACCTTATGCATAATTTCTTTCGGTGTGGATAAGAAATTCTCATAGTGTCTTTTACTAATGACAAGAGCGTGACCTTTAGTGACTTGAGAGATATCAAGGAAGGCCAAAACATCATCATCTTCATATAATTTATAGCA
>CACZNF010000159.1 GCA_902782395.1 uncultured Erysipelotrichaceae bacterium
ACCGAACCAAATGTGACCATCGGTTGGTTTGTGTAAACCCGCAATCATATAAAGGGTTGTTGATTTACCACAACCAGAAGGACCAAGCAAACCGACCAATTTGCCATCAGGCACGACAAAAGACATATCGTTAACGGCGGTAGTCTTGGAACCTTTCTTACCAATGAAAGATTTGGTAAGATGTTCAATTCTTACTTCCATAGAGATAACTCCTTTCTCATAGTATGGAAAATTTATACAATTTGAGTTTAGCACATGGAACTATTTATTAAAATAAAAAAGTGCGCACTTAGGGGCACACAAACACACAAAAAAAGTTAATCAGATTTTTCCGATTAACCTTCTTTATTTGTCTTATCAAAATCTTCGTTTTTATAGAGAATTGTCTCTTCTCTTGGTGTTTCCACTTCCGCGAGTAATGGCTTGACGGATTCGATTTCTTCCTTCACTCTCGCTTCATGGTTCGCGTTATCAAAGATTTCAGAATGAACTTTATCGATAACTATCGTACCTGCGACATAGTCATGAATCGCTTTATGATCTTTAGTGAATATCGCTAATCCATAGCTAGCTAATCCGAGGAATGTCACAATACCCATGAACCAGGCTAATGCATTAAAGAACACCACTAAGAAGACATATAGAAGCACGATGACCGCCATCTCAAATAAGAAACGGGGAATGAGCTGTAATCTGTTATATCGATATCCTAGTTTATTCACTAATCCTAAATGGAAGATTAATTTACCAATGGTTTCACCATTTTTGAAACAAATTGGAATGACAAAGAAGAATATGAGCATGGAGAACGAGAAGGTAAATATAATTGGTAAATTATAATAATGTTCATACCACTTATCGTATGCTTTAGAGACGAATGGTCTACCTGATAAATCTAATGCGGCAATATGGTAATAACATGTCTCATTATCTTTATTATCTTCATCAGCGATATAGAAGTATTTCACTAATGCCGTTTTATCTTCTTCGCTAATCTCTTTTTCTGGATCGTTTTGTTGACAAGCAGGAATCGCTAATTCGTTATAAATAGGTTTATTATCACTATCTAATTTATAGGAGAATAACGCATTACCTGTAGATGTTACTAATTTATTTAATTGATTAATATCATCATATTTAGCTAAATCATCTTTTTGTCCTAAGACATGGACATTAAACCAATATGCTTCATTTCCTTCATAATTGACACGGTAAGGCTCGGGACAATCATTCACGAGATAATCTGTGTAATAGGTATAAAACAAGTCCTGATAGCCCTTATAATCGCTAAAAGTGTTAGGTTTATAGGCTTTGGCCTCTTCATCGTAGACAAATAACCCACTATCAATGTTATATCCGTAATACTCTTGTTCGGCTTGTTTGACATATTTAGAATTTGGACAGATAACTTTTTGCACTAATAACAATAGTCCAAAAAAGACTGTTCCCATAATTGCTAGATCAACGATGACCGAAACAAAACGAGGAAATAGTTTTGCGTGAGTAATATTTTTTAAACCGTTGGTTTCTTGTCTTTGAAATGTGGAATATACTTCAGCCATATATTAAGAATATATCACATATATGAATTAATGATAAGAAAAAACCCACCGATAAACGATGGGTTAGTTCATAATCTAAATTAACTAAATTATTTAATAATTTCGCTAACTGTACCAGCACCAACGGTTCTGCCACCTTCACGGATGGAGAATTTGGTACCTTTTTCCATAGCGATTGGGTGAATTAATTCAACGGTTAATTCAACGTTATCGCCAGGCATAACCATGTCAACACCTGCAGGAAGTGTAATAACACCGGTGACATCTGTTGTACGGAAGTAGAATTGTGGACGGTAGTTGCTTAAGAAAGCTGTGTGACGGCCACCTTCTTCTTTGGTTAAGACGTAGACTTGACCTGTGAATTTGCTATGAGGTGTAACTGAACCTGGTTTTGCTAAGACTTGACCACGTTGGACTTGATCACGGTTGATACCTCTTAATAAGACACCAACGTTATCGCCTGCTTCGGCGTAGTCTAAAATCTTACGGAAGGATTCAAGACCTGTAATAACGGATTTTTGTGTTGGTTTGATACCGACGATTTCGACTTCATCACCTAATTTTGCTTGACCACGTTCAACACGGCCTGTGACGACTGTACCACGACCAGAAATGGTCATGACGTCTTCGATAGCAAGTAAGAATGGTTTGTCTTTTTCACGGGCTGGAGCTGGGATGTAGGAATCACATGCATCCATTAATTCCATGATGTGTGCTTCTTCTGCTGGATCGCCATCTAAGGCTTTACGAGCGGAACCACGGATGACTGGGACTTCATCACCTGGGAAGCCGTAGCTATTTAATAAGTCACGGACGTCCATTTCGACTAAGTCTAATAATTCTGGGTCATCGACTAAGTCAGTCTTGTTAATGAAGACGACAATGTAAGGAACACCAACTTGACGAGCAAGTAAGATGTGTTCACGAGTTTGTGGCATAAC
>CACZNF010000160.1 GCA_902782395.1 uncultured Erysipelotrichaceae bacterium
AGGTAGAGCAATGATTGGTGACTTCGGTGTTTCTTATTACTACAAAGGTAGAGAAGTTACTGAAATCATCTTCAATGGCTTTAGATATTCTCTTGGTATTGGCGCTGCTGCCGCAGTCTTAGCCTTAATAGTGGGTATTGCTTTAGGTACATATGCCGCTACTCACCAAAACAAGTTCTTCGATAGAACCATCATGGTATTAACAACTGCAAGTGTGGCAATGCCTAGCTTCGTTACCGCTTTAATCCTCTTATATATTTTCGCGGTTAACTTACGTGTTGTGCCAACAAGTCCTGTTGGTGTTGATGGTATAGGACCATATATCTTACCTGTTATCGCCGCTTCACTATATCCAACCGCTTATATTACAAGACTTGTTAGATCTTCTACCTTAGATGTTATTGGTCAAGATTATATGAGAACCGCTAAATCTAAAGGTTTAAAACCAGAACGTGTCTTAATGAAGCACGGCCTTAGAAACTCAGTGACACCAGTAATTACATACTTTGGCCCAATGTTTGCCTCAATTATTACTGGTTCATTAGTTATTGAAAAAGTCTATCAATTACCAGGTGTTGGTAGAGAATTCATTAGATCAATTCAAAACCGTGACTACCCACTCATTATGGGTACAACTTGCTTATTAGCGTTATTACTAATCATCTTCACGTTGGCTAGTGATATCGCCTATATAATCGTCAATCCTCGTGTTGACTTTGATTAGAAAGGAGGAATAAAAGAACATGAAAAAGAACCCATTAAGTTTCCAAATCGATGTCGATAAATTTGGTTCTGCTTCTGAAAGTGAAAAAAGAAGCACTAATTTAATGCGTCCTAATTCCACGTTCTTTATGGATGGCGTTAGAAGATTCGTTAAGAATCCTGTCGCTATGGTTTCCTTCTGTTTCATCGTCATTTTATTAATCATGGTCTTCATCGTTCCATTATTCTATCCATACGCTTATGACGAAGTCATTTGTTATCGTTACGTTGAAAGACCTGATCCTTCATTCAATAGATTAATGCCATTTACATTTGCACAAGCGGAAAAAGATGCCATCGCTAATGGTATTTATGTTCCTCCACATATCTTTGGTACTGACTCTAATGGTCACGATTACTTCATTCGTATCTTAGTTGGTGCTAGAACAAGCTTAATTGTTGGTTTCTTCGCTGCAGCGATTGTCTTAATCATCGGTGGTACCATTGGTGCTTTATGTGGCTTTATCGGTGGTAAGTTTGACTTAATCGTCATGAGAATTGTTGATGTTATTTATTCCTTACCAGATATCTTAATCATCATTCTCTTATCAGCGACATTATCCGCGGTATTTGATGGTAATCAAGGTGGTGCATTAGCACAACTTGGCTCTGGTTTCGTGGCTATCTTCGTTGTATTTGCCCTTCTTTATTGGGTAGGTATGGCAAGACTAGTTAGAGGCCAAGTCCTTGCTTTAAGAAAACAAGAATATGTTATGGCGGCACGCGCTAATGGTGCGGGTACTGGCAGAATCATCTTAAAGCACTTAATTCCTAACACCATGAGTGTCATCATCATCTCCGCGGCATTACAAATCCCAAGTGCGATTTTCACCGAATCCTTCCTCTCTTACTTAGGATTAGGTGTTAAATATCCAACCCCATCTTTAGGTAGTTTAGCCAGTGATGCTCAATCATACATCGTTGGTAATAATCCTAAAGAACTATTCTTATTCTTAATTCCGGCGATTTCGATTTGTTTAATCGTTTTATCGCTTAATCTTCTCGGCGATGGCTTAAGAGATGCCTTCGATCCAAAACTTCAGAAATAGGTGAACGGTATGGCTAGACAATATAAGTTATTAGAAGTTGAAAACCTCAATACATCGTTCAAGATTGACGCTGGTAAAGTCTTATCCGTCAACGGTGTCTCTTTCACCTTGGAAAAAGGAAAAGTCTTAGGCATCGTTGGTGAATCTGGTTCAGGTAAATCCGTTACTGCATACTCAATCATGGGTATCTTAGATAAAAACGGTAAAGTCGATGGTGGCAAAATCATCTATAACGGTACCGATTTATTAAGAATTTCTGAAAGACAAATGAGGGATATTCGTGGTAACCGTATCTCCATTATCTTCCAAGATGCGATGACTTCATTAAATCCAACTTGGACCATTGGTAATCAATTAAGAGAAGCAATTCTTACACACGCAAGAAATCCAATTGAAGCCGCAGTCTATGACATTAGAAACGCCATTGAAAGTGATGAACAAAGACTTGTCTCCATGAGAAAAGGTATTGCTCACCACCCAGATAATCAAAAACTAAAAGATGACTATGCGACTATTGAAAAGAAATTAGTGGATGATAAAGCGGCTTTCGAAGTCGAATATAAGAAAGCTGTTGAACGCTATAAAGTAATGAAAAAGGAAGCGCGCGAAAAGAATAAAGCAGCGCAACCAACATTCAAAGCTATCTTTGCAGGTTTCAAGAAAGATCA
>CACZNF010000161.1 GCA_902782395.1 uncultured Erysipelotrichaceae bacterium
TGTTTTTAAGTCCAGTTAATTCGTCAGTGTCTTTTTGGATGTTAATCTTGCTGATTAAAACGAATTCTTTAATTCTAGAAGAATTGACTAAAATGTGAATTAAAATACCCACGAAAGTATAGATAATGACATTCACTAAGTCGGTTTGCCATGCGTCTGGAGTTTTAACAAAGTACATCCAAGTTAAGAAAATGGCGGAAGCAAGGACTAGTTCTAAAGACATGAAGTATGGCTTATCCACCATAAATAGAGGCGTGATAAGTAAAAATGCGATGAAAGAAACCGCTGGTACTTCTGGTTTATTTTGCGCAATCAGCGCCCCAAATATGAACAACATGGATATCGTTAGATAGATTAATAATTGACCAATTAAAGAGTCTTTCTTTAGTAAGAAAAAGATTACAGTGACAATTAATGAATAAATAAAACCAAGTAAATAAAAGAGGCGGTTAGTACCAACGAAGTCATTTAATAAAGAGACGATTACTAAAATACCAAGAGTGACATCAAGAATTAAATTAAGGATCTTCCACATTTCAAAGTTAGAGATATAAGCCGCTTTTTTGACTTTTTTGAACTCTTCTTTTTCAATGCCACAATAACAAAAATACTTCCAAAATGTTTTAAATACCTTCTTCATATGTCGACCCCTTTAATGATTTATTAATCTACAATAAAAGCTCATCAATTAAAACAACTTTTTAACAAAGAACAACGTGATTAATAAAACAGAGTTTTTATATTTTATTTAAGTTTAGTGTTTATACAATAAAGTAAAGATGAGAAAGCAACATAACTTTTTACCGTTCGTTTTAATCGGTTTTTACACAATTTCTTTATGTAGTTGTGGTCAAACTTCTTCTAATACTTTAAGATATCGACCAATCGTTTTTCATATTGGTGAAAAGACTGTTGAGTTCACTGAAGAAGATAATACTTACGAATTAGGAAATCTTGATCAAGAGCACCGCCGCTTTGCGGGTTGGAGCACTGATGAGACCAAAAATCATATCATTTGTGAAGATAAAGATGTGACTAAAGAGAAGATTAAAGACTTTATTTATTCTTCTAGCAGTGATCGCTTAGATTTATATGCGATTTACGCTGATATTATAAATGTCGCGTTTGTGGCTGATGTTAATAATGGAGTAAGTGCAGCGTTAGATTCTATATTAGAAAATGCTTTAGTTGTTCCTGAACATCAAAAAGAAGGATTTATCTTTGAAGGATGGAGTAAAACTCAAGGTAGCACCACCATTGATTTAGGCGATGTTGCCACTGTGAGCTACGCTAGTATAGCGCCGATTGCTAATGGTTCTTATGAAATTAATTTCTATCCGGTTTATAGCCAAGGCACTAAAGACATTAATCTATATAACTATAGTACCGCGGATGAGATGGCGGAAATTCATATTGCTACAAACAATGGCTTAGCCATTGATGACCCTTCATTAATCAAACCTGATGAACATAAAGGTAAAGATGGTGAATTAGCGGTTTATGATTATGTCGGGGCCACTATTACTGTTAATCACTGTGAAGATGAATACGCTTTGAATGCGATTCCAGGAAAGGTCAAAGTGAGAGGTAACTATACTTCTTCATACGCTAAAAAGCCAATTAGAATTAAGTTTAATAATAAGCAAAAGATGCTCGGATTAAATAACGATAACAAATATAAGAGTTGGGTATTATTAGCTAACTGGAAAGATACATCTCTTTTAAGAGACGCTAGCGCTTTCTATTTAGGCAACGCTCTAGTGGAAAGTGATGGCTATTACACTTCTGATTTTAGATTTGTAAAAGTTTATTTAAATGAACAATATAATGGCGTCTACCTTTTAGTGGAACAACAAGAAATATCCTCTACTAGAGTCAATATTCCAGAATCAAAAAGCGCTTCTGATTCCGCTAAGACTGGCTATTTCTTAGAGTTTGATGGCTATTATCAAAATGAACCAGATAACCAAAAGTTCACAGTTAATTTTAATGATGTGAGAACAGGCAATAACGGTTTTACCGTTAGTAACGATATTATGAATAATGACCAATATGCTTTTATTAAGAAAGTCACACAAAATATTTGGAACGTTGTTTATGATGCGATAAAAAGATCACACACTGATTTAACCACTAATCCATATCACACCATCGATGATAATGGAGATTATGTTGTTGATACCACTATCAAAACCAAGAAAGAAGCCGTTAGTAGAGTCATCGATATCAATTCTTTGGTGAACATGTATATTCTTCACGATATCTTACAAGACCGTGATATTGGTTTCTCTTCTTTCTATTTTGCTTTAGATTTTTCTAGTGCAGGAAACCATAAACTAACTTATACCGCACCATGGGACTTTGACTATGCTGCTGGTAACAATACATTTGAAAACGCTTTGAGAGCGAATTTAAATACTCAAAAGCTCATGAGCGATGGAAGACTCACTTATAGTGGTCG
>CACZNF010000162.1 GCA_902782395.1 uncultured Erysipelotrichaceae bacterium
ATTGTCTTTAAAGAACTTATCTAGATATCTAAATAACAAGGTGATTTCACTTTTTGGTCGATTCCAGTTTTCCGTAGAAAAAGCATATAAGGTCATACAGTAGATATGATTAGCCTTAACTGCGTCAAATATTTCAATAATTCTTTTGCAGCCTTCTTCGTGACCGGCGGTTCTTGGTAAACCTCTTTTTTTAGCCCAACGACCATTGCCATCCATGATTAAGGCAACGTGATTAATTTGATTATTAGCCATAACTACTTATTCCTACTTTCTAGATATTCTTTGATTTGATTGATGGTATTTAACGGAGTGGATGTGCCACTGGCAATCACAGCGTTCTTATACTTAATATTTAACTTTTTACAGTCATCAATATTTTCAAATAGATATATCGCTTTATTAAGATGTTTCTTTTTAGCGACTTCATATAGTTTCATCGTGTTAGACGATTTCTTACTACCCACAATGATAATAGTGTCTACGTCATCCCCTAGTTCATTGATGGCCTTTTGTCTTAATAATGTCGCATCACATATCTCATCAATGATATTAGGATTCTTGATATTATCTTTTATCTCTTGATGGATATCTTCTAATTCTAAAAATGATAATGTTGTTTGATTGATGATTAATGGATTATCAGTTTTGACTTTAGAATAATCAAACTTCTCATTAATATCATAAAACAACACATTATCATTTTGTGTTAATGCAGCGTTTGCTTCTGGATGATTACGTTTACCAATATAGATAGTTTCCTTACTATTTCTTATGGCATTAAAACATTCCTTCACTTTAGGACATGTTGCATCAAAATAACGGACACCTTTAATAGTTAAGATATCTTCATAGACATCTGGATGACCATGCGCAGTGAAGATCACAATATCATTACTAGTGAATCTCTTTAAGATATCTAATGGATTCTTATTAGTTAAATCTATTGTCTTGATACCATAACTATCTAACTCTTTAGTCACTTCTTCGTTATGGACAAGTAAGCCAAAAACATAGATATTCTTATCTTTATAATCATTAGCAACTTTCTTAGCGAGATTAATCGCATTTATCACACCATAGCAGTGGGCAATAGGTTTAAGTAATTTAATCATGTCATTATTATCCACCATTCCATAAAAAAAGTATATGTGCATGATTTGCACACATACCTTTCTTAAGCAATTAAGCATTTACCACAGAAAGCGTTAGCCCAAGTGGTTTCATAATCTTAATAAGTGTTTCAATATTCGGTTTAACAATACATGCTTCGATTCTTGCCACAGATGATTGAGGAAGGCCGCATATAACCGCTAAATCTCTTTGGGTATATCCAAGTTCATTAAGTCTATCTATGATTACTGTGACAATAGCGGCAAGCACTTCCATTTCTTCAATATCCTGCTTAACCACATCGCTAGTACTTTTTGCGTCTTTTTTATAATCTTCCCAAGTTCTCATTAGTTGATCCCCCTGTTTCTAATTACAAAATCTTTTTTTCCTTCACCTCGCATTGGTAAGAAGTTGTCTTTGTTCTTTAATATTCCGTTACCTTTTTGTGTAATATTTCAATCCCGTCGTAATCATCAATCATATAATCTTCAGCGACATCATCGGGTATCTCAACAACACGCAATTCACTGTACTTGCCACTAGCAGCATCTCCAAGTTCTTCAATCACTTCAATTAGAATAGGATCAAATCTATGTTTACCATCTAAAATAAGGTGGCCTTCAACTTCATCATTAAAAGAAGGAAGATGTACTTTATCTCCACAATCCACGAAAGAATAGAAATATAAGAGGTCTGGTTCATTTTTAATAAAGTCTTCAAGGCTTTCTTTAGTGTAAACAAAGCCATCTTTTGAATTATGGTTGCCTCTATAGCAATATAATTCTTTATTAATCTTTTTAGCGTAGAGAAAATACGCTTTAGGTGAAACGCTAAATAATCCATAGCACTTATTTAAAATAACTTTTTTCATATATTTATCCTCCTTAAACAAAGGTGACTAATCCTTTAAGTAGTCTATTAGTTCTTCAACACTACTATACTTTTTAGTGGTTGGATCTCTTTCTAACTCTTCCACTTCTTTCATGGCTTTTATTGTTTCTTCGTTTGGAACATCTTCCAACTCAATAATCTGATTATAGAGGCATGTCTTTTTCTCATTTATATCTCTATCAAAATGGTAATGGCCAAAGAACCAATGCTTATAATCCACTACTTTATCCACAAACATCAAGTAATCAGTGCAAATATCTCTTCTAAAACCGAATGCTTTCAAAACAGTACTAGTATCACAACAATGAGTTATAACAAACTCAACTTTGTTATTAACTTTTTCTAAATTGCAAAGAGCATTATCGATATCGTGCTGTGTTATTTCTTCTTGTGGCCACCAAGAAAGATGTGGCGTTCTGTACATCTTGTCAATAGAGCATGCTCCTCCGAGGCA
>CACZNF010000163.1 GCA_902782395.1 uncultured Erysipelotrichaceae bacterium
CTTTTAGAAAAGAACAGTCTAGTTATCGCTGAAATTAAGCGTGAAAAACGTGAAGAAAACTACGACTTTATTTGTAATAAATTAGAACCACTTGAGGAATAGATTATGCCAAAGATTACAATCATTGATGGAAACTCCTTGCTCTTTAGAGCATACTTCGCAACAGCGTATCCAGGCGTGGAGATTATGCGCACACAAAACGGCACTCCTACTAACGCGATTTTTGCTTTCTCTAGCATGATTAATAAAATCCTCTCCACTTTAAAAAATGATGAAGGTATCATGGTGGCTTTTGACGCTGGTAAAGATACCTTTAGAAAAGAACAGTTAGAATCATATAAAGCTAACAGAAAACCCACACCTGAAGATTTAGTTAAGCAGTTCCCTATCGCTAGAGACTTCTTAAAGTCTTTAGGTATCTTCCAATTTGAAGAACATGGTTTTGAAGGTGATGACATCGCTGGTACTGTCGCTAAGATGGCGGCTAAAGAAGGCTATCAAGTAACTGTCTATACTTCTGATAGAGACTTCCTCCAATTAGTGGACTCTAATATTACCGTTAATATCATCCGTAAAGGGATGAGCGATATCGTCGCTATGACACCAGAAACAGTGAAAGAAATGTATGGTTTTGAACCAATACAAATCATTGACTATAAAGGTCTTAGAGGCGATGCGAGTGATAACCTACCAGGTATCAAAGGTATTGGTGAAAAAACCGCTGTTCAACTCATCCAAGAATACGGTAGTTTTGATAATATTATCGCTCACGCAAGCGAGATTAAAGGCAAACTTGGTGAGAAGATTATTGCGGATCAAGATAGCGGTAGACTATCTCGTGATTTAGCGATTATTAAGACTGATGTGCCATTACCTTTCAGTGTTAAAGACACTATTTATCAGGGCTATGACTTTACCACAATTAGTGAGTTCTGTCAGAAATATGAACTCAAACAATTCATGTCTAAAATCGTTTCAAAATGGAAGAAAGTTGCCCTTGAACAAACTGAGATTAAAGTCGATAAAGTTAGCTCCTTAAAAGACCTTATTAAGAGCAAGGAAATTGGTCTAGCTTTAGACTATGAAGATGATAACTATTCTTTAGGTCAAATATATGGTTTAGCCGTTGCCTCTAATGAAGGTAATTTCTATATTGCTATTGATGATTTAAAGAACGATAAAGCCGCTCTTGATTTACTTAAAGATGAGAGCGTTAAAAAGTACTGTTATGACTATAAGGCAATCAAGGTTGCATTAGCCAGAAACAATATTGAAATTAAAGGTCTATATTTTGACTTATTAGTGGCTTCCTATTTAGTGGATAGTTCCCTTAAAAACGATGTTGAAGCCGTCATGAATATATATGGCATTGATCTTTCTAGTTCAGATGAATCATTATCTCTTTTCTCTAACGAAGATAGTCGAAAAACTGGAAAAATCGCATTTTTTGCTTATAAATTATATGAAAGAATTACCGGAGAGCTTAAGAAAACTGAATCCTTAAAACTCTATGAAGAATTAGAAATTCCTCTTATCGATACCTTAGCGGATATGGAAATTGAAGGTTTCCCAATTGATGTCAAAGTATTAGATGAATTCGGCGATGAATATAAAAAGAAAGCTAATGAATTAGCGGAAGAAATCTATGCTTTAGCGGGCACAAAATTTAATCTTGCTTCCCCTAAACAAATTGGTGAAGTTTTATTCGATAAATTAGGTCTATCTTCTAACAAGAAACAGTCCACTTCTGTTGACTATTTAAAAGAGATTGAAAAAGAGCATCCAATTGTCGGAAAAATCTTAGAATATCGTAAGTACTATAAGCTCATTACTACCTACGTAGAAGGCATTAAAAACCACGTCTATCCTGATGGTAAGATTTACGCTAAATTCAATCAAGCTTTGACCACTACTGGTAGACTTTCTAGTAGCGAGCCAAACTTACAAAACATCAGTGTGCGTGATGAAGAAGGCAAACTCATTAGAAAGGCATTCTATTATCAAGATGAAAACTACGAGATTCTTTCTTTAGACTATTCACAAATTGAACTCCGTGTTTTAGCTTCCCTTTCTAATTGCCCCGCTCTTAAAGAAATCTTCCTTTCAGGTGAAGACATTCACGCTGCTACAGCGAAAAAGATATTTAACCTTCAAGAAGAACCAACATCATTACAAAGAAGAAAGGCTAAAACTGTTAATTTCGGTGTGGTATATGGTATCTCTGATTGGGGCTTAGCGGATCAACTTGGTATTGGCCCTAAAGAAGCTGGAGCAATTATTAGTTCCTTCTATCAATCATTCCCTGAAGTCGCAACTTTCTTTAGAAACATTGTTAACGATGCAGTAAGAGATGGTTATGTTTCCACTCTTCTTGGTAGAAGACGCTACCTTAGAGAATTGCACGACGCTAATTATCAGGTGAGAGAATCCGCCAAAAGAGCGGCGATGAATGC
>CACZNF010000164.1 GCA_902782395.1 uncultured Erysipelotrichaceae bacterium
AGCAATCTTCATAGCCATCGCATCTTTTTCACCAACGTTAGGAGCAACTTGTCCATTTAAGTTAACAGTGTAGTTAGTGTAAACACTACCAACGATTTGTGAAGCAAAGTTATATAAATCACTAGAGGCATTAGAATCACCGTTATAGAAGATATTGATATTGCTACCTGCTGACTTATCGGCAAGTGTGTTTTCAAAGTTATCAGTGTAGGTGACTAATAAATCATATTTGCCTTCTTTTAATTGTTCTTTATAAGAATCAACATCCGCTAAAGTGATTTCCTTAGTTTCAACTTTGTTATTGTTTTGTCCGCCATTAATCGCAGTTTCTAAGAAGGTAATTAACTGTGGTTTGACCTTATTAGGATCGTTACTGTAGTTATTTGTGTAAAGAACTTGGAAAGTAGTGTTTTTAGTGGAAGAGCTAGTAATTGCCTTACTCATCACTGTGCCCATCACAGAGTAAACGATATAAATAAGAACACCTGGTAAGAACAAGCTGATAAGCATTCTTCTATCAGTGAATACTCTTTTAAGTTCCTTAAGGAAAATAGTTAATACATTACGCATCTTGGTTGACCTCCTCATATAACTTGAAGAAGGCATCTTCTAAAGAACCATTCTTTTGAATATTTTTTAATTCATCATCACAGATGAGTTTACCTTTAATGATAATACCCACTCTATCGCATAACTTTTCCACTAAAGAGAAGATATGAGTGGAGATAATGATAGTTTTATTTTGTTTCTTCATTTCTCTTAAGAAATCTTCAACATCTCTCGCGGCAATAACGTCTAAACCATTCGTTGGTTCATCAAAGATGACTACATCTGGGTCATGACATAAAGAAATGGCTAATGAAACTTTTTGTTTCATACCAGTGGATAAATCTTTAATAGGAGTGTTTTGGAAAGAATCGATACCAAATGATCTAAATAAAGTATTCTTTCTTAAATTAATTTCTTGGTCACTCATCCCGTATAACTTACCCATATAGGTAATCGTGTCAGCAGGAGTAAAGAAACCATCTAGTTTTAATTCACTAGTTAAGAAACCAATCTTCTTACGATATGCATAAATATCTTCATTGATTTCCTTATCGTCTAAATATATCGAACCACTTTTAGGTTTGATTAATGAGGCAATCATTCTTAAAGTAGTGGTCTTACCTGCGCCATTAGGACCTAATAAACCATAAATAATACCTGGTTCTGCTTTAAAAGATAGGTCATTAACAGCGACTAATGTTTTTGCGTTTGTTTTTTGTTTTTGTCTTTGTTTGAAGGTGAGATTAAATTCCTTCGTCACGTGTTCAACTTTTAGTACGCTCATATATACGTCCCCTTTCAAGCCATTATTCTATATTAAATATTTTTAAAATAAATAAATATCGGACCCTTTTATCTTTTCAGCAATAAATAGGGGGCCAAAACAATACAAAAAAGTACATTTAGTAACGATTATTTCAAGAAAAAAAGAATCATGCCATCAAGTGAACATGATCCTTTTTGAATTAGAAACAAAACCAACAAGTCTTACTTCTTACCAACCGCAAGTTTCACGCATTCATACGCTCCGTTATAGTGGCCGTTTCTCTTTAGCTCATCAATCCTATCACACATATGAGGAATGAGCTCCCTGTCGCTAATGAGGCGGTCGAGCATCGCGTTAACTTCCTTCTTTGTTGGACATTCAGGAGTGGAATCCCCATTCTCCCTCCCGTTAATCGCACCATAGACTTCATGGCCACCGATGTGACGCATAAAGAGTTTTGGTATTGGATAATATGCAAGCTCGCTAGGCTTTGTAACCAGTAAATCAGAAACAGGCATTAATAAGTTAGTGCTATAAACTGCTTCAAAGATATCTTTGTTATAAATGCAGTAAATGCCTGAAGCATCGCCTTCTTTAATGTTATTAACAAAGGCTTTTAAATGTTCGTATTGATTGAAGAAATTGGTGGTTTGAATACCTTTGACCTTATCGCATAATTTGTTATACACATCAGCGTGGTCACCAAAGTTGATAAATAAGGCAACTTTATTTTCTTTAACGTATGGGATGAGATGCTTAACCATCGCTAAGAACATATCAAATCCCGCACCAGCGCCACCGACAGTCATTAATATACGTAATGGTTTACCATTAGCGATTCTACTTTTACGACGTTTATTGTCGTTTTCTAGGTCCACTAATAGTTCATGGTCAATGAAGCAACCAACCATTTTTAACTCTTCATCAGGAATGCCGTTAAGTGGTTTTTTATCAAAACCGTTTAATGTCTTATAACCAAAGTAGGCAAATGGTGTTTGCACAGTGTGAATCGCACCTTCAGAAAGGTGTAAACCCATCGGCCAGTTATCAGGAATAGCGTTGACAACGTGTGTCATACCCGCATGAACAGCGGCTTGACTTGGCCACTCGTGAGTAGCGATATATGGAATATC
>CACZNF010000165.1 GCA_902782395.1 uncultured Erysipelotrichaceae bacterium
GCAGGCGGCCCTGTGCTGGGCGGCCCAGCAGGCCCAGGCGGCGGGACAGTAAAAAATGGATTGTTATTGAATTATCTGATATAAAGAATATCGAAATACGAATATTTGGTAAATTTGTTTATTTATGGAATACAAGTGGTATGATATACGGAAGAAGATTGTCAGTAACTGCCGCAAGACTTTGGACCAGCAGTGTATTAGTCTGAGTGATGCTGACATTGAGGCCGCTACCGATCTGTTCGATAGGGTGGTGTCCTATCCGCTGCGCTTTCCGGCTGTGGGTAACCTACAAGCCGAATTGCAGCAGTCGCTTCAGCGTTTGTATATTGAGCAGGTTGGCAATTCTGGCGACTTGAAGATTGTGCTTACGTTGCTGGATGCCTATCTGAAAAAGATATTGGCGTTGGCGCACATCAAGTCCATCACTGAGCTAACCTGTCAGAAGTACACGCTCAAACCCCTGCTCAAGTTCACAAATTCTTCCGCTAATTCTTTGTTGGCGCCTTTTGGCATAACCCAACCATCAAACCAAACGTTGCTACCTTCTTTTGGAAGAGCATAGTTTAAGTATTTTGGTGTTTCACTTTCTTCAGCGGAATCCATCGCATAGATGGCATCACCACTCCAGGCTAAGTTAGCGTTGTAGGTGCCTCTAACGATATCATCTTTACCTTCGTCAACTTCGAAACCATAAACTGTTTTAGCTTTAGCATCTTTTAAAGCGGCTTTGACTAAAGCGATTGTATCATCATCACATCTATTGAAGATTGCGCTTAATTTAGCATTGAAATCACTAGCGGTTTCATCTAAGGCAGCAATTTCGTCTTTGTAGACGTGGAAGATAGCGGTCACGTATGTATCTCTCATGGAATCTTTTAAAGAGAATTGCTTTTTAAATTTAGCGTCGTTACTCCATAAAGCTTCCCAAGTATTGACTTCATCTTCTTCGAAGTATTCTGGGTTATAGGTGAAACCCATTGTGCCCCAGAAATATGGAACAGCGTATTGAAGGAATGAACTACCATCATTTAATTTTTCAGCTTGGAATCTACCTTTGATGTATGGTGAACCGTTATCAGCGAAGTTCTTTAAAGAATCTTCGTATTTACCAGTTTTATCATCATAAGAGAATTTTTCAAGCATGCCTTCATTGGCCATCTTTTGAATCATGTAATCAGATGGGCAGACTAAGTCTGGCTTAATAGCACCCATATCAATTTGTTGATACATTTCTTCGTTTGTGGAGAAGTTTTCATAATCGACTTTGATTTTTAAACCAGTCTTTTCTTGATAATATTTCTCAAATTTGGTGACGAGACTATCATCAACACGTTTGCCAGAATCATCTGTGCCTTCGTAAATATAGTCTTCCCAGTTGTAAACCACTAATCTGGCATCATATTTTGTGCCACATCCGGTGAGGCTTGTTAATGCACCAACGGCTACTAACGAACCCATTAATACTGCTAATTTGTTTTTAAGCATTTTTACCTTTCTCCTTTTTCATAACTTTCTTTGCATTTTGGTTGCTCTTGACATTCATGACAACAACAACGATTAATATCACAGCGAATAAAATAGCTGTAAATGCCCTAAATTGAGGTGGTAGGCCGCTTTTCTTTGTCGCGGCGTCAATATATGTGGAAATGGTATCAAATCCGCCTGTAGTAGGCTTTGTGAACGCAGTAATGACATAGTCATCAAGTGACAAAGTAAAGGCTAATAAGAAACCGGATAAAATACCAGGAACGATATCAGGAATAATAACTTTAAATAAGGATTGAGTTTGTGTCGCACCTAAGTCCATCGCTGCTTCATATAAGGATGGATCCATTTGTTCAAGTTTAGGTTCAACCGACATGACAACATATGGAATACCAAGCACGATATGACCAATACAGATTGTTAAGAAACTTCTTGGCATAAAGCTGGAGAAGCTCACGAATAAGACCGCTAAAGCGACAGCGGTAACGATTTCAGCGTTAACGACTGGGATTTGGTTGACGAATTCTAAAGATGTCTTCATCCATTTCGTACGGAGATAATAAATACCAATCGCGCCTAATGTACCTAAGATAGTTGCACCACCAGCGGACACAAGAGCCACTAAGGCAGTGTTTTTAGCCGCATCCCAAATCTTTTCAGCGACTGGATAGTTAACTGGATCAAATAGAGAAGTATAGTTTCCAAAGCTGAAGCCAGACCACATACCTGCTGTTTTGTGTTCAGTAAAGGAGAACACAGTGATGTAGATAAGAGGAGCATACATCAAAAGAAGGATGAAATAAACGAAGACGTTAGCGAAAATCTTTTTAAGTTTTTCGTTTCTTCTTTTTCTTTGAAGGGCTCTATTGGTTTGTTCACTTGTCATAACTTGTTCCATTACCAAATACCTCCCTTCTTTTGTGTTTCATCTTTATT
>CACZNF010000166.1 GCA_902782395.1 uncultured Erysipelotrichaceae bacterium
ACAAGATACGTGGCTAGAGATGGTTACGTGAGTAAAAAAGCTCTCGACTACTTCGATCTCACCTATGGTGGTCTTTATACTGATGAAGCATTAAAGAACAAAGTAACATCCCTTGATTACTTCTATAAAGAAACCAATCTCTTCTTAGGCAAAGGCCAACACATTTCTAGTGATAAAGGCTATATCGGCGATTGGTATCTTGAAAGTGATATGAATAAGCTCAAATACACAATTACTGAAGGTAACTTAGGTAACTATGGTCAAAGCGATAGAGCTTATGAAGTTGATGAAACTAAAGATGAAGTCATTATCTCCAGTGGTTTAGATAACTTTATCTATGATAAATATCAAGGTGTTTTATATTCAGCGGACTCTAATGGAAATAGAGTAACCCGTTACAAGAAATATGACTCTAATACCCAAGCTATTTGTAAGATTTATTACAATAACGTTGGTGATTATGAATCCATCGTTTATCAAATCGGTGAAACATTAAATAAACGTTTCGTCAGTGACGATATCATCGGCTACGCCGTTGTCTCTACATACTTCGATGAAAACGGTAACGAAAAGACTTATAACGATGAGCCAATCATCAAAGATATGACCGCTAAAGGTTCATTCGGTCACCGTTACATGAAATCCTTACAGGGTAAGTTCGGTGAAAACTACATGTCTTATTGGGAAATTACTGATAAGTATGGTGCGGATAGAATGGACGCCGAAGAAGATCATCGTTTCTACTTACAACGTGCGGAAATGGGTCAAGTAACTCGTACAGGTTGGTTCCACTTCACAACCGCGAGCCGTGAAGTTTATAAAATCCCATACGTCAATTCACATGGTGAATATGTCTATGATGAAAACGGTTTAATGCGTTACTATGAAATGACATTTACTGTTTATAAAGCTTACGCTCACTTTGAAGATCACTCCGTTTTAGAAGCTAGAGTCCACTTCACTGGTAGATTCTCCAATAATCCAGACACTGGTGATTTAGAAGAAGAAGTAGCAATTAACTTCGGTAGTGGTTCAATTAGTAAGATTTATGGTATCTGGTCCAACATGCCATTCCTTGGTCAATTCGCTTCTAGTGATGGTAGCATTATCGAAATCGATAAGTCCGCGAAGATGTTTGAATACGGTTATGGCTCCAATCATGAAATCACCTGTGCAGTTACAAGTTATAAAAAAGACAACATCGTTGTTAGCTGCTACGAAAAAGATAGTGGTGATAAGAGAGTTAACAGTGAAATACAAATCAAACTCGTGGAAGGCCGTTATCAATTCGAAAGAAACGGTAAGACATATATCCAACAAATCTAATAAAGAAGGCCTTAAGGGCCTTTTTTCATATTGTTGAGAATGGATCTCGATTGTTTTACAATAATTTAAGAGGTATATGCATATGAAGGGACCAAGTGTTACTGTTTTAAAAAAGTATTTAAACGCAATGACTAAAAACAAAGTCAAATACATGACATGCGAGCGTTTATCACGTATCGTAGGCGTGTATCCAGAAGTTATCGCGGAAGCATTATCATATTTTGATCCACTTCTTAATATGGACCCATCCTATGATTTATTAGTCTTAATTCCTCAAATTAAAGAATACATCCAAGAAGAGGAAGAAAAGAAAGCGTCTAACGCCCCTAAAATCATGGCCAAGAAGAAAGACATTAGCGAATATGAATCCGTTAGTGACTTCGTCTATAAAAAGATGACATTCGCCGGTATGGTGGACCGTAATCTTGTTCTTAATGAAAAAGATTTAAGAATCTTGAAACGTCTTGTTAATGACGAATTAGCCGAACTTAAGAAGAAAAAATAATTGATTGAAACAAAAATAAGCTCTTTCTCTCTTTGAGGAGGAGCTTTTATTATGCTATTTAATCCTTTAAATGTGTGCTTGTAAACGCGCATACATGCTCGTATAATATTATCGGTATTTTAGGAGGGATTTTACATGTCCGAAATTAAAAAGACCATGCTATCTGTCGACGGTAATACCGCGGCGGCATTAGGCTCTTACAATTATATTGAAGTCGCAGGCATCTACCCAATTACTCCATCCTCACCAATGGCGGAGAATATTGATGTCTATGCTTCCCAAGGCCGTAAAAACTTCTTTGGCTCAGTTGTCAAAGTTAGTGAAATGCAATCCGAAGCCGGTGCTTCTGGTGCAGTCCACGGCGTCCTTCAAGCTGGTGGTTTAGCAGCTACATATACTGCTTCCCAAGGCTTATTATTAATGATTCCAAACATCTACAAATGGGTTGGTGAATTATTACCAGCCGTGTTACACGTTTCCGCTCGTAGCTTAGCGACACGTAGCTTATCCATCTTCGGTGATCACCAAGATATCTACGCGATTCGTCAAACTGGTATCGCAATGATTTGTTCCCACAGCGTTCAAG
>CACZNF010000167.1 GCA_902782395.1 uncultured Erysipelotrichaceae bacterium
GTAGCCTTTCTTCTTTTCAGTATCTGGCTTTGGTTTAACGTTAGCTTGGTAGTAGTTATATGTCATGGTTTCGATATTATTAATAATCTTGCTTTCTGTGACGGAACAAATGAACATGCCATGTGTGCCTAAATCAACGTAGTTATCCACTTTTAGTGAGATAAAAGCGTTAATGTAGTTAGAAAGAACAACAAGATTATTTTCACTTCTCATTAATTCTTCACCCGCTAATTTATCAACGTCTTTACCAGAAACAAAACCATATTTTTGGAAAACACTAAATGGAGCTTCGTTATTTAAACAGTTAACGTTAAGAACACCACTCTTTTTAACGATATCATGAGTGTAGTTCATCTTGTTAATGTTAACCGCTACTCTTAATGGTGTATCGGTTAATTGAGAGACAGTATTAACGATACAAGCATTATCTTTCTTACCATCGTTAGAGGTAACAACATAAAGACCATAGCCAATCTTAAACATTGCTTTAGGATCGAGTTCTGGTTTCTTTTCTTCTTTGAGTTCTTTCATCGCGCGATAATCACCACTTAAAGCATCTGCTAGAAGGTTAATCTGTTCTTTGTTTTCTTCGCTCATCGCTGAAAGGATTTTAACTGTTGGTTCAATGAAAGTTAAATTCTTTTGATTAATGAGTTTATCTTTCATAACCTTTGCTGCTAGAGGTGCCCAAGAACCATTTTCAATGAAGGCAATCTTCTTATTTTGGAAGTTACGTTCCACTAAATGAGCGATAAATTCATCCATGAAAGGGAAAATACCAGCGTTATATGTGGTGGTCGCTAAGACAATCTTTGAATATCTAAAAGCATCTTCCACGGCTTCCGCCATATCATCTCTAGCTAAATCTGTAATAGCAATCTTCGGGGTACCATTAGCCTCTAATTTTTCTTTAAGAAGTTCCACCGCTTCTTTAGTGTGACCGTATACTGAGGTATAGAAAATAGCGACACCATCGGTTTCCGCTTGATAGGATGACCAAATATCATATTGTTTTAAATAATGTGGTAGGTCATCTTTAAGAATTGGTCCATGTAATGGACAAATAACTTGAATATCTAAAGTCGCAGCTTTCTTCAAGATCGCTTGTACTTGCGCGCCATATTTACCGACAATACCAAAATAGTATCGACGGGCTTCACAGTCCCATTCATCTTCGATGTCTAAAGCACCAAACTTACCAAACGCATCCGCGCTGAATAAGACTTTTACTGTGCTATCATAGGTGAACATTACTTCTGGCCAATGCACCATTGGAGCAAAAACGAATGTGAGGATATGTTCACCAAGATTTAATGTATCACCATCGTTAACCACTAATTTGTGAGGAATATCTTGATGGAAGAATTGATCCATCATTTTGAATGTTTTTTGATTGCCTACTACGTAGGTATCTGGATATTTCTTTAGGAAGTTAACAATATTTGCAGAATGATCTGGTTCCATATGTTGGACAATTAAATAGGTCGGTTTTTGACCTTCTAAAACGCCCTCAATATTTTTAAGCCATTCATCAGTGAAGTGTTGGTCCACTGTATCCATAATGGCAATTAATTCATCTTTAATTACATAGGAATTATAGGCCATGCCTTTTGGGACAATGTATTGGCCTTCGAATAAATCGATTTGATGGTCATTAACACCAACGTAATAAATATCTTTTGTCACTAATTTTTTCATAATTATTTCTCCAACCAAATTTTAAGTTTTTCATCGATTGAATCGACTTCAGAGCCCTTGCAGGCAAAGCCTGGTTTAATAACCGCGCCTCTTGCCGCACCTTTAAGTTCCATTTCCGCCAAACCTAAAGAACCTTCTTCATTTGTGCAGAATGGATAGATGACTTTACCGATGAATTTATAATCTCTCACGAATGTAGCGACAACACGTGGATATGTTCTCCACCAGCATGGGAAACCTAGATAAATAACATCATATTCATCGAGATTTGGTAATGGATGAAGATATGGCACTCTTTCACCTGTTTCATCTTCTCTTCTAGAACGTTTAACACATTCTTCATAAGAGAATGGATATGGTTCCTCTGGTTCAATTTTGAACATTGGAGCGTTTTTTGCTTGTGAGATTTTCTCTGCAAGAATTTCTGTGAATCCTTTTTTAATGACTTGTGTTTCCCCGTTGACGGAGTTTTCGCCTATACGAGAAAAATAAACAACTAATGTTTTCATAATTATGACCTATATATGTCCCTTCACTCACATTATGACAAATTAGTCATATTAAAGAAAGAGCAATGCTTCTAAAATATAAATATGTTGAACAAAATCGAATACATTGACCAATTAGATATCAAAAAAGAAGTTTCTATTTTGTTAGAAAACGCTTTTCCTATTGATGAAAGACCTCCAACAAAGTATTTCTTTAAATCCTTAGAAAAAAGAAAGAGAATAAGTTATTTGCGTATTATTTTAATAATACTTTCATCGGTTTTGCTTTCTTAAGCTTTTATCAAGATGTGTGTTATATCTTCTTTTTAGCTGTCTCTGAAGCATATCGTCATCAAGGCTTTGGTGGGCAAATTATCGAAGATATTAAAAAAGAGTATTCTGACTTAGTGCTTCTCCTTTGCTTTGAAGAAGTTGATCGAAAATACCCTAATTATGAAGAAAGAGTTAATAGACGTAATTTCTATTACTCACATGGCTTTAAGCCAAACAAATTAAAAACCAATGAATACGGAGTCATTTACGAAACCGCTTACATTGGTTCTCATCAAGTTGATTTTTCTTCTTATCAAGAGATCTTTGTTCTCGGATTTGGAGAACGCAATAGACCTTATATCAAAGAAGCTTAATTATTCAGCGTCAACGATTTTATTTTGTCTATCACGTCTTGCTTGCTTATCGATAGCGACAATACCAACCGCACCACCTGCGACACCAAACCATGTGCAGGAAAGGACACTGAAGACGATGGC
>CACZNF010000168.1 GCA_902782395.1 uncultured Erysipelotrichaceae bacterium
AAGAATCCAACGAAGTATCTAAAGAACGCTGATGGATTAATTTGTTGATTGATTTGTAAATAGTAGCAGGCTACATGACTAGCGAATAAAAATGGTAACGCTATTAATGGAATAGCGATGATTAGTAAAAGTGGATCAATAAATGCTAAAACTGTAGCGATGATTAAAAACAAACCACACATAATGCCAACAGCGAGGTATGAAGTTGGATTGGATTTGAATTTATTAAATGAAACACTTCTTAATGAATCTTTCATTATTTCTTCCTTTTGTTTTCTTTAGCGATTGATTGCACCGCTTTAGCGAGTTGTTGTTCATTAATCTTTTCCACTGGACGAGATTCGATGGCCTTAATTAAAGCATGGAGTTTCTTCCTTTGGATGATATAGAACTGTTTAGATTCACTTTGTACTTCGACTTTGCAGTCGTCGTTAATTAAAGTGATACCAATAAGCATAGAAGCATCTAATCCTGTAGAGGATGAAAGCTTACTTGCTAAGTTCTTGGATTGAATAATTGGGTTATCTGTATAGCACTTTTTCCCTTTATGGTAAATGAAGATAAGAGACTTATCAGAAGATTTACCAACTAAGTCACCTTCATAATACTTGCAGATAATGACATAAATGTATTTATCACCAAAGATGATGTGATCAACTTTGGCTAATTTATTAGAATCAACTTTGAAATAGAATTGGTTAATTAAATAGTAATCATTTTCTAAGGCTACTTTGTAGACACGCTTATAGTAACGGATTTGGAAATGATGACGTTTATATGAAGCCGAAATTGGGAAATATAAAACAATCGCTAAAAATAAAACCACCACGATTGGCACAATGATGACAAAGGCGAGTTGGATATTTGTTAACGATGTAAATAGTTTTAGATTTGGCATATAGAATATGATAACAAAAATGACCTTATAAATTAAGGACATTTTACATATTCTACTTAGTCAAAGATGGTTTTTCCTGTTTTTATCGCATCAATGATGCGGTCAATTTCTTCCTTCATGACCTTTCTAGATAAAGGTGGAATTTGATCAATTGGGAACCACTCCACATCATCAGTTTCGTATTCATGTTCATGGAGCTGACCTTTGAGTTTAGCCTCAAAAACCACAAGATATTCTGGGGAATTAACATTGGCTTTGAATGGGGTTCTATTAAGGACGCCCACTAGTCTCACTAGTTCAATATCAGCGCCTGCTTCTTGGCTTGATTCGTTAATTGCTGTTTGACCAGCGGAATCATATAAATCCGCCCATCCTCCTGGGAAGGAATAAGTTCCACTATTAGCCTCTCTAACAAAGAGAATTTTGCTCTTATCTTCGTTAACAATTACCGCACGGACTGATACGCTTGGTGTAGGATAAATATCTCTAGAAAAATAATTAGGTCTATGGAATTCGATTTCCATGAGCTTTTCTAACATCTCCATCGTCAAATCATTGATCTGTTGATAGTTAGTTAAAGCATATGGGTCTTTAGAAAAAACCAATCCTATTTTCGCAATGGATTGGATTTTCAATATATAGTCGTAAAGTTCTTTACTGTCCATTATTCCTCGGATGAGTTATCACTCATATATGTCTCAAAGACACGACGGAAATTTGTTTGATTGACCGCTTCTAAGTCACCATTAACAGCGAAGGAAATACGGCCTGTTTCTTCAGAAACAACGACTGTCACGGCATCAGAAACTTCACTCACACCAATGGCTGCTCTATGACGGGAACCATATTTACCAGCGAATGGTTTTGTGGTTGGTGTAAAGAAGACACTAGCGGCAACAATTTCATTACCATGAATCACAACCGCACCATCGTGTAAACGTGTGCCTGGATAGAAGATTGTCATTAAAATTTCTGGTGTCACTGGAGCGTGAACTGGGACACCATTTTTCATAATATCTTTTAAGTCTGTGTTCTTTTCAAATTGAGTATCGTAAATCTTTTCAATACCAAAGTTACCAGCTTTAGCAACTGGACGAGAGAATGGATTTGCAATGAATTTTCTAAGGTCGCCTAAATTAGCGAAGAAAGCTGCGGACATACAAGCAGCAGAGATGAAACCCATCATAATGCACACAGTAAGAAGGTTGAAAATAAAGCCGATAAAGAAAATAGCGGTACAAACACCATAGAAAGCAAATGTAACTTTGCGCTTTGCAACTTTAAAGAGAATAAAGAAAGCTAGGCCATGAATAGCGACAACTAGCAATAAAGCAATTATAAAATTAACAATTGGCATTTGGTTCCAAATAAAATCGACCATATCCCTACCTCCAAAAATCAGTGCATAATTATGATATTATATTTTCAAATATATTTTCAACACTATGTACGAAATGTAGAGTAAATTTAATCTATTCTGACAATTGTTGGTGAATTATTTTTGCTTCTTCTAGCGAAAGGTTTCTTATGTTTCTTAAGGAATTCTTCTGTTGCTTGCAAGCCTTTGTCGGTTAAAGAGAAATAGAGTTTTTTAGTAGTTGTATCAAACACTCTACCTAAATAGCCGTAGCGGAAAAGCATCATGGTTAAACGACAGACCTTTTTGCTAGTAAAAGAGATGAGTGTACCGAAACAATCCATATCAATAAATGGTTTGGTTTCATCGTCCACAACGCCAACAAGAATCTTATAGATACCTTCGTTTAATGGGTAATAATGTAAGTCGTTTAATGCCTTGATAGTGATAAGAACTTTGTAATAAGTTTGATTGAGTTTAACTTCTTTCATGCTGATATTGTAACGATTTATACCCTATACGTCAAAGACATTCTCTATTGAGAAACATTATGTTTTTTTGTATGATAGTTACGGAAATGGAGATTTAAACATATGCCAACACCACATAATAGTGCCAATCCTGGCGATTTTGCTAACGTCGTATTAATGCCTGGCGATCCTTTAAGAGCCAAATTAATTGCAGATACATATCTTCACGATGTTAAATTAGTCACAAGTGTTAGAAATATTTACGGTTACACCGGTTATACCAAAAACGGTAAAAAGATTAGCGTTATGGCTTCTGGTATGGGTATGCCATCAATTGGTATTTACTCATATGAGTTATACAGCCGTTATGACGTGGATGTGATTATCCGTGTCGGTACATGCGGTGCCTATCAAGAAAATATCAACCTATTTGATATTATCGTTGGAAGCGCTGCTAGTACAGATAGTAACTGGGTCCATCAATACGGATTAAACGGACATTATTCCGCTAGTGCGGACTTCGATGTCATGGAAGCTGCAGTCAACGCTGCTAGAAAGAAAAATATTCCTGTTCACGTCGGTAACGTTCTTTCCAGTGATGTCTTCTATAACTCTGATAAAGAAGGCTGGAAGAAATGGGCTGATATGAACGTCTTAGCGGTCGAAATGGAAGCTTTCTCACTTTACTGCAATGCTGCAAAGTTAAAGAAAAAAGCTCTCTGCTTATTAACCGTTAGTGATTCATTCTTAATCAAAGAAGAACTCACACCAGAACAAAGACAAAACGGTTTATTAAGAATGATTGAAATCGGTGTTGAAACCGCGGAAAAGTTCGCTAAATAATCAATAAAACTATTCATCAAAAAAGCACGTACCTAAATGCTAGAGATACGTGCTTTTTTATATACCTTGTCGCTTATTTTGCTAATTTGCGATAAAGAATTAATAATGAATTGATGACCAACACAACAGTTAATCCAGTATCAGCAATGACTGGAACAATCATTGGGATATTTAAGGCTGGGATTAATACCAAGATTGCCACTGCAAGTTTCACTAATAAAGCAAAGACGATATTGAAGATTGCGGTATGTCGAGCAATTCTAGCAATCTTCACAGCCTCATAAACTTTAGCAGGATTATCGTTCATGATGACGACATCAGCGTTTTCCACGGCGATATCACTACCAATAGCGCCCATCGCCATACCAACATCCGCACGCATAATGCTTGGTGCGTCATTGATACCATCACCAACGAAGGCGACAGCTTTATTAGTCACCGACATTTCTTTTTCTAAGATTTCAGTCTTTTGATCTGGTGTTAATTCACTGTAAACACGATCAATACCTAATTCTTTTTGAATGTAATCAGCGTTATCTTTTTTATCACCAGTGAGAAGGATGACACCTTTTTTCTCCTTATGGAGAAGTCTCACCATATCATAGGCTTCTTTCTTGATT
>CACZNF010000169.1 GCA_902782395.1 uncultured Erysipelotrichaceae bacterium
CTTGATTAGTGTTACAGCCAGTAATACATAAAGCGGCAATCATTGAAACAAAAAGGAGACTTTTTTTCATAGTAAATATCCTTTCAATTTGTTTTGAAAAACTAAAATCAATTTAATTCATTATACAACACTATTATGGATAAATTAAAAATAAAAAGAGAGATGAATAGACATCCCTCTTTTCTCGTTGTTTTTTCAATACTAGAGAATGTTATTGAGTAAAGCTTCGTAAGAATCGATCTTTAAGGAAGCACCACCGACTAAACCACCATCGACATCTGGGCAAGATAAATATGCTTTGATGTTTTCTGGTTTAACGGAACCACCATATAAGACTCTGATTTCGTCAGCGACATCACCGAACATTTCTCTTAAAACATCACGGATGAATTTGCAAACGTCTTCAGCGATTTCTGTAGAAGCGTTTTTACCTGTACCAATGGACCAAACTGGTTCATAAGCAACGACTAATTTTTTGACTTGTTCGGAGGTTAATTCTTTTAAACCAACGCGAACTTGTTCACCGACAACGGCTTTTGTTTGGTTAGCTTCGAATTGTTCGAGAGTTTCACCAACGCAGTAAACTGGCACCATATCATTAGCGATTAAAGCTTTGATTTTGGCGTTGCATTTTTCGTTTGTTTCGTTATCGTATGTTCTTCTTTCGCTATGACCGATTAAGACCCAGTCAATACCGAATTCTTTGAGCATTGGGATAGAAACTTCACCAGTAAACGCACCATGGTCGTTGAAGTGGACGTTTTGCGCGGCCACAATCATTTCTTTAGCAGCGTTTTCTTTAACCGCGGCTAAGGAAAGGTATGTTGGAGCAACACCTAAGTCGATGTTGTTAGCTTCAGCTTTTTTAGCTAAGTCACGGGAAGCAATAGCAAACTCTTTAGCTTCGCTAGCGAGTTTGTTCATCTTCCAGTTACCTAATAATAATTTTCTTCTCATAATTATCTAACCACGTCGATGCCTGGTAAGTGGCCATCGTTTTCAATCATTTCTAAGGAAGCACCGCCACCTGTGGAAACGTGAGAGAATTTGTCTTTATAACCAAATTGTTTGACAGCAGCGGCACTATCACCACCACCACAAACTGTGAAGGCTTTATCGTTTTTAGCAATTGCTTCACAAATGGCTAATGTACCTTTTTGGAATTCATCTTGTTCGAAGACACCACTTGGGCCGTTCCAGAAAATCATTTTGGCTTTGGCGATTTCGTTAGCGAAGAGTTCTCTGGTCTTTGGACCGATATCTAAGCCTTGGAAACCTTCTGGAATTTCACCAGATTGAACAGTTTCAACTGTTGTTCTTTCTGCTGGGTCAAAAGCATCACCGATGACGGAGTCAACTGGTAAGACGATTTTGCCGTTCGCTTTGACATAGCAGTTCTTGGCGTATTCTAATTGGTCTTCTTCCACTGGGGAATTACCGGTTGAATGACCTAAAGCTCTTAAGAATGTGAATGCCATAGCACCACCGATAAGGACTTTGTCACACTTATTTAATAAGGATTCGATAACTTTGATCTTATCAGAAACTTTTAAACCACCTAAGATAGCGACGTATGGACGGTCTTCATCTTTAACATCAACACATCTTGTTAAGTTAGCGACTTCTTTTTCAACGAGGTAACCAACAGCAACTGGTTTGCCTTCGCCTTTTAAGATTTCTGGGATACCGTATGTAGAAGCGTGAGCTCTGTGAGCGGAACCAAAGGCATCCATGACGAATGCATCACCTAAAGCAGCCCAGATTTTGGCTAATTCAGGATCGTTCTTTTCTTCACCCTTTTCATAACGGGTATTTTGCATTAATAACACTTCGCCATCTTTTAAAGCGTTGACAGCGTTTGTTAAGTTTTCACCACGTGTTTCAGGAACGAACACGACTGGTTGATTTAATAATTCGCCTAAACGTTTGGCCACTGGTTCTAAGTTACCATCTTTGATTTGTTTGGCAAATTTTTCTGGATCTTCTTGGGCTAATTTGTGTTTGACTTTGCCTAAATGGGACATTAAGACAACTCTCGCACCTTTAGCGATTAATTCCTTGATGGTTGGTAAGGCGGCAACGATTCTGTTATCATCGCGGATTTCACCATTCTTGAGTGGGACGTTGAAGTCAACACGAACAATGACACGTTTGCCTTGAAGGTTGTTCATTTCTTTAACTGTTAACATAGTTAAATTTCTCCTTTATTTCAATAATAACGGCACCCATAGTACACAGGTGCCGTATATTTTTCTATGGGTTAATTATACTCTAACGAGTTAATTAGCACTTTTCCGCAAAGTATTTAATGGTGCGGACCATTTGTGATGTATAGGAGTTTTCGTTGTCATACCAAGAGACGACTTGGACTTCATATAAATCATCAGCGATTTTGCTAACCATTGTT
>CACZNF010000170.1 GCA_902782395.1 uncultured Erysipelotrichaceae bacterium
TAATCTAATGGTTCTATTCTTTTCTCTTTCATCTTCTAATGTGCTAGTGGCCATGATAGCAGGAACACTACAACCAAAGCCTGTTAACATTGGGATAAAGGCTTTACCAGATAAACCGAATTTTCTAAACGCTCTATCTAAGATAAAGGCGACACGTGCCATATAACCACTGTCTTCTAAGATGGCAATGAATAAGAAGAGAATCATGATTTGTGGAACGAATGATAATACAGCATCAAGACCAGTTAAGATACCATCACAAACAAGTGATGTATACCATTGACCTGCTGGCATCCATGAGCCAACCCAGTCAATCAAACTACCAGTGAGCCAGCCAAACCAGCTTTGTAACCAGACACCTATTGATGGGATACCTCCAAGAGGCACTAATTCACCAGTCACTTCATCAAATTCCGCACCCATACCAGTGAAGAAGTTAATCCAACCTTCATGGGTAATTTCTAAACCGAAGATTCTATTTAAGAATAAGATATCTTCAGAGAAGGTGACGTGGAAGATAAAGAACATAATGACTACGAATAATGGGAGAGCCCAAATTCTATGAGTCATGACTTTATCAATCTTGTCAGATTTAGTTAATGTATCTTTTCTTTCTAAACCACTTGCTCTTTCAAAAGCAGTAGCATAGTTTTTAGCGATATGTTCGTAGCGGTTATCAGCGATTAAAGCTTCAAAGTCACTACCGAATGTATCGTTTTTAAATGTTGCTTTGAATTTGTTAACAGTTTCCACTGCTTCTGGATGCATCTTGACTTCAAGTTCATCCATTTCCACTAACTTGATGGCGTGGAACAATGGGTTTTCAATGCCTTTTAATTCAAAAGCGATTTGCACATCACTAATTAAATGTAATAAGGATTTATCTTCAATGATTGTCGCACCTTCACGTTTTTTGTTACTGGCTTTAACAGCTTCTTGCATTAATTCATCTAAGTTTTCTTGTTTTAACGCAGAGATTTCAACAACTGGAACACCAAGTTTTTCTTGTAAGGCTCTGGCGTCAATCTTATCGCCGTTTTTTCTAACGACGTCGCTCATATTTAAGGCCACGACCACTGGAACATCAATTTCCAAGATTTGTGTTGTTAAATATAAGTTTCTTTCTAAGTTTGTAGCGTCGACGATGTTGATAACACAATCTGGTTTTTCATCTAAGACGTAGTTTCTTGAAATAACTTCTTCTGGAGTATATGGGGACAAGGAATAAATACCTGGTAAGTCAACGATGTAAATTGGTTCATCGAGTTTACGATATGTACCTTCTCTTTTATCGACTGTAACACCTGGCCAGTTACCAACGTGTGCGGTCGCACCAGTTAAGGAGTTAAATAATGTGGTTTTACCGGAGTTAGGATTACCCGCTAACGCAAATCTTTTCATATTACTTAGCGTCCTCCACTTCGATATTGACTAGCTCGGCTTCCGCTTTTCTAAGTGAAAGTTCATAACCACGGATGGTGATTTCGATAGGATCACCAAGAGGTGCTTTCTTTCTTAATGTTACTTTTGCACCAGGAGTAACACCCATGTCGAATAAACGACGACGAACTTTGCCGTCTCCTTCAACACTTCTCACAAGGCCAGTCTCGCCTTTTTCTATTCTATCTAGTTTTTTAAGCATAAATTCCTCCCCTTCTACGCAACTAGAATTTTGCTCGCGGTTTCACGGTTGAACGCTAAACGAATACCTTTTACGACACAGATGGTATTTCCACCACGAGAGGAGATAACTGTGATTTTTCCGTTTGTCACCACTCCTAAAGATTCAAGATGTCTTTTAGTCTTTTCATCCGCTAGTACTTTGATGATTGTTAATTCAGTATCAGTTGGGGCAATAACAATTGGCATATAATAGTCCTCCTATAGTTAGTTTCCACTAACTGCAACTATTATATACTTATAATTGGCTATGTAAAGAAAAAAGTTAGTTTTCACTAACTCTTGTCTCTTTATTATAAATAAACTAATTATTTCTTCTTTTCGTACGCTCTTTTAATGGCTTCCCAGGTTTTATCTGAGATATCATGTTCCATTTTACAAGCATCTTCCATCGCTGTTTCTTCATCAACACCTAAGGAGACGAGTAATTTAGTAATAATTGTATGTTTCTCTAATGTCTTTTCCGCGATTAATAAACCTGAAGGAGTTAAGGTGATTTCACCTTTATTATTGATTTCAATATAACCTTGGTCTTTTAGTTTATTCATTGCTACAGAAACAGATGGCTTAGAAAAAGATAAACCACGCGCGACATCAATAGCGTGCACATTATCCTTTTCTTTACTTATTTGTAAAATCTTTTCTAAATAGTCTTCTTGCGATTCTAAACGTTTCATACTGATACTATAAATTGTTTTTTCTTAAATGGCAAAAAT
>CACZNF010000171.1 GCA_902782395.1 uncultured Erysipelotrichaceae bacterium
ATAGTAGTTATACCAACTGGTATAGCCAAACAATTTCTTAACGTTTCTTTTTGGGAAAGCATCCCAGAAGGCCATTAAACCTTTTTCAAAGTTGTCGTAGTAGCAGTAGTCAAAGATATTAACACTTTGTCCCTTTGTTACTTTAAGACCTTTCACATCACTAATAAGATGGATCGAACTTCTATCTTTAATTAATTCAATAATTAAGTAGGCAGTCTTATAGTTGAGGTTGAAGATGAATGATTCATATTTGCCTTTACTATAGAAGACATCATAGCCATGACTCTTTCTAATTGAATAATTGTAGAAAGTCGCGTCACCATACTTATCCATCGCATACATACGCGAGATGATGTGTGGACTCTTTTTAATGTCTCTGAGTCTTTCTCTTAATTTATATTCCCTGGTGTCAGTCCATGACTGATATCCATTGAGAAAATACATATCTTTATAGTTGATGTGCCATGGATAAGAGACATCCGCTTTATCGAGGATAATCTCTTTATTAGCGGTAATACTAACAATCGTTCTATTACCATTTCTAATTTCGTTAATTGCTACATCAGCGTTAGAGGATGTAATAGTATGTTTATGACCATTCTTAAAATAGATGAGTCGCATATTATTACCTATAATTATTCGGCTTTTTCACCGACATCTTTTTCGTTTTCAATAGCTTTTAAGAAAGCTTCATCGCCTTCTTTAGCGATAGTTTTCATAATCTTCTTTTCTCTATAGAAGAATAAGATAACAGCGCCTAAAACACAGAAGGCTGCAGCGACAATAGCGACGATAACTAAGCCGAGTTTAGAAGCAGTAATGTCGTTACTATTTACAGCTTGAGTGGTGCCAATAATCGCTAAGGATGTGAATAAAATCATGGCGATACTTTGACCAAATTTCATCGCAAATGTACGAGCAGCGAAGAACATACCTTCTCTATTTTGACCAGTAGTGACGGCTTCAGCTTCGGCAACGTCAGCAACGATAGATTGAGGAATGATGCCTAATAAGGCCATTGGTAAAGCAGCAATAATCATAATGGCAATACCGAATAACCAGCTTAATCCATTAGCGCCACCTTGATTTGGTAAGAAGTTAGGAATACTTGAAATAGCGGTAATTGCATAGCAAATTGCTAAGCCCAAGAAACCAGCAATAACGAGTTTCTTTTTACCAAATTTCTTAACTAAGCCTGTCACGAATGGATAGAAGACCGCACTTAAGACAGTCATACCACCCATAAACACCATAACCATACCGGCATCAAAGCCGAGTGAGACTTTAACAAAGAATGGTAAACCTGTTTGGAACATGGTTAAACCAACCCAGTACATGATGTCGGAAAGTGAGAATGTTCTAAAGTCCTTATTCTTGAATGTTGAAACTAATGATTTAACAACATTTTCTTCACTAGGTTTTGTTTCAACGTAGTCTTTCTCTTTTAAGAGAATGGCTGGTAAAAGCATACAGACTGCTGCGACAGCCGCTAAGAAGATAAAGCAAATACGGAATGACCATGCATATGCATCTTGATTGCTCATGCCAGCACCTTCTAATAAGCCTGTAATAACTTTTGGCTGACGAACAATATCAATAACGTTACCTGCAGCATCTTTAACTTCGTTCATACCAGCACCCGCTAAAACGAATGGAATGTAGGCAAGTAGTGTACCTGCAAAGAATGTTAATGAGATAGCAGTAGAAATAAACATTCTATCTTCTTGAGTTTTGCCAAATTCAGAGATAAGAGCATTGTAAGGTGTGCAGTACATTGTCATAAATGTATAGAACAAAACGATAACAACACTAATCCAAATAATATTGCCAACGTTACCACCAGCATCGAAAGCACCAAATGGCGCACAGAATAATAAGACTGTGACGATTGCGAGTGGCACAGCAGCGATAAGCATGAATGGAGTTCTTCTACCCCTTGGATTCTTACTTCTATCAGATAAAGAAGCAATAAGTGGATCAGTAACAGCATCGAAAACACGGCTTAACGCAGTGATTAAACCTAAAACTGTCATGAAACCACCGATCACAAGACCAGGTAAGATGTATTGTGTAGCACCGGCAGCGGTGTCACCTGTTGCTCCACCTGTTGGTAAATAGAATGTCACTAACCAAGCACTAATGATACCAGAAAGAAGCGACCAGCCTAATTGACCGATAGCAAAAATGATCATTTGCTTTTTTGATAATCTTTTCATAATTTGTCTCCCTTTTTAAATTATGTCCCCGATTAATTGTTGTTGAGTGTTGATAGAACGATATCAATCATGCATTCAACTTGCGCCTGTTTCTCAATAACTTTATCTTGATTGAGCACAGCGGCTTTGATGGAAAGTTTCTTACAAAGCTCAAGTAAGGCGTGAGTGGTGG
>CACZNF010000172.1 GCA_902782395.1 uncultured Erysipelotrichaceae bacterium
GTACGTCCATATGTGAAAAGAATCATAGGATTAACCGGCACACCTGCAGGTAATGGTCTCATGGACCTATGGGCAGAATTCAAGTGTTTAGATTACGGCTCTAGGCTTGGAAGATTCATTACTAGATATCGTGAAGAGTATTTTCTTCCAGATAAGCGTAATGGAATGGTGGTGTTTTCTTATAAACCACAAGCAGGTGCTGAAGCTAGAATCTATAGCAAGATTAGCGACATCACAATTTCAATGAAAGCCATCAACCATCTTAAGATGCCTGACTTAATCGAAGTGGAAAGAGCGGTGGAATTAGACGAGCACGAGATAAGTCTTTATAAAGAACTTGTCGAAGAGATGGTTCTTGAATTAAAAGACAAAGAAATCACAAGTGCTAATGCCGCAGTTCTTACTGGTAAGCTACTTCAAATTGCTAATGCCGCAGTTCTTACTGGTAAGCTACTTCAAATTGCTAATGGTGCTATTTATAGCGACTCAGGTGAAATCGTGGAAATCCATGATCGTAAACTTGATGAACTTGAAGACATCATCGAAGCGGCTAATGGTAAACCGCTATTAGTAGCATATTGGTTCAAGCACGACTTAGATCGTATTAAGAAAAGATTAGACAAATTAGGTGTTATCTATAAAACCTTAGATAAACCAGAAAACATCAGACAATGGAATGACAAAGAACTACAAGTTGGATTAATCCATCCTGCATCTGCTGGACATGGACTAAACCTCCAAAGCGGTGGAAACACTATAGTGTGGTTTGGTCTTACTTGGTCTCTAGAGCTTTATCAGCAAACAGTTGCTAGACTCTATCGCCAAGGACAAAAAAGCGGTTCGGTGGTAGTGATGCATATCATCGCTAAAGGCACAATGGATGAACTAGTTCTTAGAGCTCTTAAAGACAAAGACATGACCCAAACAAGACTAATTGATGCAGTAAAAGCAAAAATTAAGGGGGTAGACCATGACTAATAAGGAATTCCTACAAAAGCCGATGCGTATCCAAAAACGCATTGATGCCCTAATACTACAAAAGCAATCCTTCGAAGAATTAGCTAATTCCATTCCTGGTGGTAACTACGATCAACCAGTAGTGCAAAAGACAAGAAGTCAGCAGGCTCCATTTATAAAATGGATTGATAAAATAATGGAAGTAGAAAAGAAGATAGATGAGTTAACCGCTGAATATGAAAAAGCCAAAGAAGAGGTACTAGCTGCAATCTATGAACTATCTAATCCTGATTATCAAAACATTCTTATAATGCGATACCTTAATGATTATTCTTGGCAAACCATCTGCACGAAGATGTATGTCTCACTAACCACAGCCAAAAGATGGCATTGGGATGCGTTAAATAGTATCAAAATAAATGTTGGACCATAATGGACCGCTTTGGCCTATGGTGATTAGTTGAAATCAGCAAATAAATGCATTAGTGTAGAATTGGCGAAAGCTGTAAAGAACCTACGAGTAAAATCGTGGGTTTTATTTTTATTCACGCTAAAAGGAGATTTACCTATGGGTAGAAAATCATGCCTTGCGACGTGGAAGGATAGTGGAAAGTGGCCAGAGTACCGTGAGATCCTTATTCAATGCCTTTTATCAGGTGCTACCGATAAGGAAATTGCAAGTTGCCTAAAGATATCTCCGGACACGTACACAAGTTTCAAAAAGATACCAGAAATCAGACAACTTATCGAAGAGACCAAATTCAACGATAAAAAACATTTCTTAGACAATGTTAGAAAACTCGCTGATGGTGCCGAGCATAAAGTCACCAGAAAAACCATGAAGACCAAAGATGGAAAAGTGGTGGGTGAAAGAGTTGCTGGTGAAGTAGTAACGAAAATGCCACCAAGCTTAGATGCTAACCGCTATTTATTAGCGATTCTTTATGGTGACGAGTTTGCTATTGAATATCGAAAGTTAAAGATTTTGGAAAGCAAAGTTAAAAACGAATTAGGAGGATGGGAAAATGCCAATGTCGAGTCAGAAGATAGTAATAAAGAAGATTGATGAACTTATCGCTTATGACAACAACCCAAGATTTAATGATGAGGCAGTTGATGCGGTAGCGAATTCAATCAAAGCCTTTGGCTTTAGAAATCCTATTCTCATTGATTCTCATAATGTAATTATCGCAGGTCATACACGTTTACTCGCATCTAAAAAATTAGGATTAAAAGAGGTCCCGTGCATTGTGGTTGACGACTTATCAGAAGATGAAGTTAAGGCTTTAAGACTTGCCGATAATAAAACAGCTGAAATCGCCAAATGGGATATGGGCAAGTTAGCCGTTGAAATCAAAAACATCGATATGGATCTTCTTCAATTTGGATTTGAAGATTTAATGGATAAACTCCAAGACAAACCTAAAGATGACAATTTTGATGAAGATGAAGCTTTACCTGAAAACCCATATTCACTTAAAGGCGACGTTTACGTCTTAGGAAAACATAGAGTCATGTGCGGTGATTCCACCGTAAAAGAAGACGTTGATGTTTTAATGGATGGTAAACTTGCCGACTTAATTGAAACTGACCCACCTTATAATGTTGCCATAGGCAAAAAGGGTCAACAATACAAGGAACGTGGTGGATATGACTGTGGTATGACTGATAGAACCATTCTTAATGATGACATGGATGATTCATCCTTCAGGGAATTCCTTGATAAGGTCATGGTGAACTTCTATAACAACGTCAAACCTGGTGGTTCGATTTATGTCTTCCAT
>CACZNF010000173.1 GCA_902782395.1 uncultured Erysipelotrichaceae bacterium
GATTTTAATGGTGAAACAGTACTACCACGGTCATCAGACCAAATAACACCCATTTCATAGATGGATAAATTATTTAGATTAGCGATATATAAGTATTCAACGTCAAAGGCAAAGTTATTAACTACTTGTTTAGCCACAATCTTTTTAGCGACATCAGTTCTCATGGCTTTAAAGCCACATTGAGTGTCTTTATATTTGAAGTGGAACTTCATATTAACAAGTTTACGGCAGCACCAACCAATAAACACTCTTAAGGCTGGTTGTTTCTTTTTAATGACACTATCTTTAGCGTGTCTACTACCGATGATCATGTCATAGTTGGGGGCTAATTCCATCGTGCGTTTAATGGCTTCTAGGTCAGTACTTAAATCAGCGTCCATGAATAAAACATAATCGCCAGTGGCGTTTTCAATGCCGTATTTAACCGCACCACCTTTACCACGGTTAACATCGTAAGATAAAGCTTTCACTCCTTTGATGGATTCGATAACTTCTTTAGTGTTATCTTTACTACCATCATTAACTAAGATTAATTCATAATCTTGGTTGAGTTCTTTTAATTTATCTTTGATAATTTCCGCGTTTTTAGCGATGTCTTTACTTTCGTTATAGCAAGGAACAACAATGCTTAATTTCATACCCCACTATTTTACACAAGTGCATAACTTAATAAAAGTTAATTATGTTATAATGTTTGGGAAATAAATCGAGGTATATCATATGAATCTTAATAATTTAAAAGAAAAACTATTAAAAATGGGTGAAAAGATTGGTCTTCAAGTTCATGAAGAAGACGCTAATTCGGTCACACTCCATAGCCAAATTACTGCGAAAGAATATTTTATTAATTCTGTATACTGCAGATTCGTGGCGTTCGCTAGTGGCACAATTCACTTATTCTTAACATTTGATGTCATTGAAAGAACATATGATAACTTATATTTGATTAACGCTTTTAACGAAAACAATCCTTGGTTTAGAGCATACATCACTAATATTAAAGATCGAGATTATTTAGAACTACATTACACCGCAGTGGGTTTAAATCATGAAGATGAAGCTATCGAAACATTTGGTTTCTTACTTAATGAGTTACTTAATGAAAACTCACTCAAATACTTAAAACCAATCTTGAATGGCGAAGAACAATAAAGGAAAACTGAAAAGAGGCGAAGAAGGCGAACGTCTAGTTGCCTCTATTTTAGATGCTGATAAATCTTTTCATCGTTTAATCAATAATCTAGTCCTCCTTGGGGATAATCAAGTCTCACATCAAATCGACCATATACTCATTAGAAGCAATGGTATTTTCGTTATTGAAACTAAAAACTACTTTGGAAATATTGAAGGTGGAGAAGATGACTCCTATTGGAAAAAGACATTCCCATTTAAAGGGAGGATGAAGACTGAAACATTCCATAATCCTTTAAAACAAAACCAATCTCATATCCGTATGATTAAGCGCATCATTGGAAGAGATTACCCCATCTACTGTTTTATTGTTTTAGTGAAAAATAACGGAGACGGGTTAGATTTATTCAATGTCTGTGGTCCTGAAGATATTTTAAAAAGAATTAACTTAATCACTATTGATAATCCATTAAATGAATCCACGATTGAAAGTATCTATAACACTCTTCTTTACTCTGAAGCGGATGTGAATGATGAGATGCATTTAGCAAACATTCAAAAGACTATTAAAGAAAGAAGAGATTATCAAAAAGAACTACGAACAGCGATAGAAAAGAAAATATGCCCCGACTGTGGGGGCATACTCTCTATTGTGCCTGGTGGTTTGAAATGCACCAAGTGTAATAAACTAATTAAAATCTAAATTATTTAACTAAGCTATAGGCATCTTCATCAACATAGATTGTGCAATCTGGGTGTTTTTGAAGGATGGAGCATGGAACTTCTTCGGTCATTGGACCTTTTAATAAGTTATAGATTGCTTGCGCTTTGTTTTTACCAGTAGCGATAAGAACAATCTTTCTAGCGTTCATAATGCTCTTTAAGCCCATAGTGACCGCTTTGGTTGGAACTTCAGAGATATCATTAAATAATCTAGAGTTATCTTTGATTGTTTGTTCTGTTAATTCTGCGACATGGGTTAAGGAATCAAATGGAGTGCCTGGTTCATTAAATGCGATGTGACCATCACTACCAATACCTAAGATTTGAAGATCAATGCCACCGAAAGAGGCGATTTCCGCATCGTATTGATTAGCATAAGCTAAATAATCACCAACACCTTTTAAAACGTGTGTACGCGCTTTATCGATATCTAAACCATCGAATAAATATTTATTCATGAAGTAACGATATGATTGATCGTGTGTTCCTTCTAAACCGATGTATTCATCAAGGTTGAAT
>CACZNF010000174.1 GCA_902782395.1 uncultured Erysipelotrichaceae bacterium
ATTTCTTCTTAGGCGCAACCGTCAACTTAGTAGCTGGTAAGAACACCATTCAAATGAAAGTCGATAACAAAGACACCATCAATGGTACAATCGCTTCCACAGCTCCAGTCGTTGACTGCATCAAAGTCTACTCTTCAAGCCAAATCACATGGCCAACCGCTAAAGTTTCTCAAATGGACAAGAGTGACGCATAAAAATAACAATTAATTAAAAGGTAATTATTATGGGTTTTATTAAAAAATTACTAAAGCCTCGCGTTATTGTCTGGGCAGCGACCACATTAGTGCTTACTGCTGTTCTCATTGTCGCAGACTATATGGCGATGAACAAATACGTCAAGTTAATCGAAGCGACTGACTTAGGCGGTGATAAACCAATCTTAGATCCAAATCAAAAAGGTAATGCTTTTACCCCTGATTTTGCTTCTAAAGATGCTGCATTCAATAATGGTAATGAAGTGGCTAAACAAATTTGTGAAGAAGGCATGATTCTTCTCAAAAATGATAACAACGCTTTACCACTCGCCAAAGGCGCAAAAGTTACAGTCTTTGGTAGAAACTCAATCGATTTAGTCTATGGTGGTTCAGGCTCCGCCGCTCCAGGTAAGAGTTCAAATCCTGCTTACCAAAAGAAATACGGCTGGAGAAAAACCATCAATGATTCATTGAAAGAAGCTGGCTTCTCTGTTAACCCTGAAATGGAGAAATTCTACAGCAAACAAAAAGTTCGTGATCCTGAACCAGGCTTAGAAGATGCTTCTGGTCAACAAAAAGCCGTTGCTACTTTATTCCCAGGTGAAGCTTCATACGATAAGTACACAGATCCTGTTAAACAATCTTATGGTCAATATGGTGATGCAGCGCTTATTGTTGTTTCTCGTATCGCTGGTGAAGGTTGGGACCTCCCAAGACAAGCCTACGATAATGATCAACGTCACTATCTTGAATTAGATAATGCTGAAAGAGCATTAATCAAAGAAGTTGCCGCTTCTGGCAAATTCAAAAAGATTATTCTCTTACTTAACGGTTCTAACTATATCGATTTAGGTTTCTTATATGAAAGAACCAACTCCGCCGAATACAATGAATTTGGTAAATACATCGACGCTGTTATTAATATCGGTAGCCCAGGTGCTAATGGTATTATGGCGTTAGGTGGCATCCTTGATGGTACAGTTAACCCATCTGGTCATACAGTTGATACTGTTTACACATCCTATCAAAATGACCCAACATGGCAAAACTTCGGTGGTAATAAATCCTTCCAAAATCCAAACGGTACAGATAACTATACAAGAAGTGGTAGTTCTTCCGATTATTATCTTGTTGAATATGAAGAAAACATCTATCTCGGTTATAGATATTATGAAACACGTGGTAAAGTCGAAGGTGAAGATTGGTACAACGCTAACGTCGTTTATCCATTCGGTTATGGCTTAAGCTATACAGAATTCTCTCAAGAAATTACTAACGTTTCTGCTTTAGAAGGTGAAGCCTTAGAATATGGCAAGACCTTCAAAGTTCAAGTCGAAGTTAAGAACACAGGCAATGTCGCAGGTAAGCAAGTCGTTCAACTCTATGCTTCCGCTCCATATACCGCTGGTGGTATTGAAAAAGCTCACAAAGTCTTAGTTGGCTTTGCCAAAACAAAAGAATTGAAGAAGAACGAAACAGATACAGTTGAAATCACTGTCAATCCATATGATTTCGCTAGCTTCGATTCTCAAGACAAAAACGGCAATGGCTTTAAAGGCTATGAATTAGAAAAAGGCGAATATACCTTCTATGCTGGTACAGACGCTCATAATTCATTCGGTGAATTCAAAAAGACTTTAGCCGCTGATGTGCAAATCGATAAAGATCCAGTTACTGGTTATAAGGTCGAACCATTATTCCCAGAATTAACAGCACACATGAATTCAGCTGAAAGCTTATCCAGAAATAACTTCGCTGGTACATTCCCAAAAGTTATCACTGATGATGAACGCGCTCTTGATGAAGATACATTCGCTAAATTAAAATCTCAAGAATCCACAAACGATGAGACATATGACAAAGTCCCAACCATGGGTGCTGAAGTCAAATACACTCTCAGAGATATGGCGGGTAAGGCATACGATGATCCAATGTGGGAAGAATTCCTCGATCAATTCACATTCGAAGAAATGCTCATGTTATTCAACGATGGTTGTTATTCCACAGCCTCTATTACTCGTAAGATGAAAGTCATCAACGAAGAAACACATGAAGAAGAAGAAAAGAACGTTGTTATCGTTCCAAAGACAACTTCTGCGGATGGTCCAACTGGTATCGTTGGCTTCTTAGGTGATCCAAGTATTTATGGTTGCTGCTACTATC
>CACZNF010000175.1 GCA_902782395.1 uncultured Erysipelotrichaceae bacterium
ATGAAAATAATTTGTTTGAAGAACATCGTTCTGAATTAGACTTTATCGTTAACAATAACGATAATCTAGCATGTCTAAGAAAAGAAGTCCGTTCTATTATTTGTAAAGTTGAAGATCGCCTAAGTCCACTTCCTCTTCACACATCGCTTTAATTGTCTTAACGATTTGTTTAGACATAATTGCACCAGCATTGGATGTGGAATATAGGACTTTGATTTCATCTAATGTGAAGTTACTAGTGAAGATAGTAAATAACTTTTTATTGCAACGTGAGGAGATGATTTCGTTAACGATTGCATCTCTGATGAAATCACTCTTGAATTCATGGCCAAAGTCATCAATAACTAAGACTGGAACAGTGCTATATTGTTCTAGTTTTTTCTTGAATTCGTCAGTATTTTTTTGCTTGCTTAATTCACTGAGTTCAAGGATGCGCTTACTAGCGTTCATGAAGCAAATTGGGACTTTGCCTTTTAAGCCACGCTTGGCTAAATCGATAGCCATCGCCGCGGCTAAATAGGACTTACCAGAACCAATACCACCATAGAGATAAATCCATTTGGTTTCTTCATTTTTCACATAGCTCATGTAAGTCTTAACAGCGTTGCTCTTAGCTTCGCTCTTATCAATATCGCCCATTGTGACATCAAGCCATTCATCTGGGAAATCTTGTGTTAAGAATTGTCTTTCAAAACTGACACGTCTAAGTAACGCACGGCATGGAATAAGTTGTGTTTCCACAACGCCGTTAGAGTAAGTTACCTTGCTATTAAGATAGGCATTGTCCTTCTTACATTTCTTTAAGCCTGGGCAGTTTCTGCAGTAATTAATGTCTCTAACAAAATCATAGATTTTGACAATATTATCATCCATTACTTGTTCGCTCATGCCAAGCTCTTTACAATACTTGATTGCAGAAGGGCAATTATGCAATGCTTCTTTCATTTGATCAATGAGAGAATCATCGCTTTTGATTTTAAGATTATCGACTTTAAGCTTTTCCACCGTCGTCACCTCCATTTAATTCATCCATCATTCTGTCCCAATCGCTTTCCCAGTCAGATTCTTTTTCTTTCTTCTTAACTGGTTTTTCGTTTGTTTCAACTTCGACTGGAAGAACAATCTTCTTAATCTGTTTTTTACCTCTCGTCTTCTTATCGACTTTTCTGAGGTAGTTCATCGCATCTACGGCTGTACGCGCATTTTCTCTTACTAATGACGCGGCCACCTTTTCTGCGTACGCTCGTGAGAGTACGTTATCTGCTTTCGCGAGGACGTAATCCACTACAGCGTTAATGACTGGGTTTGGTAGATGGTAGTTTTTCGATAAATCATCGATTAATCTCAAATCAGCGGTTGCTGGTTTAGTACCATCTTGCAAGTAAGCCAGATAATCTTTTGGAGCTTTGGTCTCCATGAGATTGATCTTTCTCGCTAGATCACTTGTACCGGTATTGAGGTTTGGTGCATCATTATTGCTCTTACCTTTATAACGGTATTTATAATTGGTCTTTTCTTGCATTAATGAAGCGAGTTTTTCAAAGTCTAAACGTTGACCTTTCGGTTTCTCCAAGTCATAGACTTGATTGACGAGATTTGCCGCTTCTATCTCATCAACACCATTGAGTGTTGATAATCTTTCAATCTCTTTCATTTCTTCTTTTCTAAATGCTGATTCTTTTAATTGGGAAATCTCTTTTAGAGAATTGAAGAATTGTTCATAGGAGAAGGCGCCTTTAATCTTGCCTCTATTACGACCTTTGACTCCACCTTTATTCTCAGCCGCTTCCACGAAGGAACTGTCGTTAAGTTCTGGATGGAAGACTTCAGCGAAGCTAGCGGTAATTTCTTTACCATAGTCTTGGTGAGTATCAAGAACATAGATTTTCTTCAATCTATTGGCATTACTTTCACCAATGCTTCTGATGAGCATGCCGTATAGGAGCGTGTCATCGAAGAATCCACTTGGTGATTTAGGAGCGTAGAGTTCGTAATGATAAATCTTAAAGTCATTACCTTCACTGACAAAGGTCTTTAATAGACCTGTGGCTTCGAGATACTTTCTAGCATCTACGAACGCACTCGCAGGCATCCTCATACGCAAGAACACTTGTTCGTGTGTGCATAATGGAGAGACCTTTTCGTTATTCACTCCACAAAGTCATGTATAAAGACAAGGCTTCAAAGCCAATCATTGGTTGGTATAAGTTGCTTAAAGTATCGCGATCGTAATCAGCGATCATCGATGCTAAACGTACTTCTAAGAAATCTTGGTGTGCTAATACTTTCATAGGGGAGTTTCTGCTTGTCAGTGACGCTATTATCACATACAGAAAAAACAAATGTAAAATAAAAAAGATATACACACTTTTGAAGAAAATTTTATCCACATAGGGTGTTTATACATTTATATATTTATATATAAATAAGTCAAGAAAATTTGTAAAATCCCCACTTATCCACATTAAAATTTGTGGAAAAGAATGTTTTTAGAAACCTTTTTAAATTTAAGAGTGTATAATGTTGCCGTAATAATAAATTTATTATTAGGGAGAAAACTGACATGATTAGAAAAATTGCGATATTAACAAGCGGTGGCGATGCCCCAGGTATGAACGCCTGTTTGCGTGCCTGTATCCGCGCTGGTTTATACCAAGGCAAAGAGATGTATGTCGTCTATGATGGCTTACGTGGATTAGTCGAAGGTGACATCAAACAAGTTAACAAAGATTTCACCCAAGATATCATCAACCGCGGTGGCACAATTATTAGAAGTGCTCGTATTCCAGAATTTAAAGAAGAAGCCGTTAGCAAGAAAGCCGCTGATAATTTAAGAGACTTCGAAATTGATGCTTTAATCGGTATCGGTGGCGATGGCACATTCAAAGGTTTACAAGCTTTATCTAAACACGGCATTATTTGCATTGGTATCCCAGGCACAATTGATAACGATGTCGGTAGCACTGATGAAACAATTGGCTTTGCCACAGCGCTCAACACTATTTGTGAATGCGTCGATAAACTTAAAGATACATCTGGTTCCCATCAACGTTGTTCCTTAATTGAAGTTATGGGTCGTCACTGTGGTGACTTAGCCATGTTTGCTGCTTTAGCAGAAGGTGCTGAAGGTGTCATCTGTGTTGAACATCCTTTAAAGAAAGACGTCTTATTCCGTAAGTTACGTAAGATGAAAGCTCAAAATAAGAGCCACGCGATTATTATCGTCAGTGAAAACTTATTAGATATTAATGAATTAGCCGGTGAAATCGCTAAAGAAACCGGCTTTGATACAAGAACTGAAGTTCTTGGTAGATTACAAAGAGGTGGTTCTCCAACCGCTCACGATAGAATTTTAGCCGCTAGATTTGGTGCTAAAGCTGTCGAACTCTTATGCGATAAAGAACCAACAAGCAGAATTGTTGGCATCAAACAAAACGAAATCGTTGATTACCCAATCGACGAAGCCGTTGAAATGAAACATAGGCATACACATGGATTAAGAGACTTAATCGATATGTTGCAATAAATTAGGCATTAAGCCAAAAGATAAGCCCGCTATTGTATTGCGGAGGGAAAGAATTAAATTATGAAAGTACAACAACATGATGGTTCCATTATTGAAATGGAAAAAACAAGTGCAGAAGCATTAGAAGTATTAAACCATTCTACTTCTCACTTATTAGCGCAAGCTATTACAGAACTTTATCCAAAAGCCTTATTTGGTTTTGGACCTGCCATTGAAAATGGCTTCTACTACGATATCGATTTCGGTGAAGACGTAATCACTGAAAACGATCTTCCTGCCATCGAAAAGAAGATGAGAGAATTAGCAGGAAAAGATTTAAGAATTGTTCGTGAAGAACTCTCTAAAGAGCAAGCTCTTGAACTCTTTAAGAACAATCCTTACAAAGTTGAATTAATCAGAGAGATTAATGAAAGCATCACTACATTCAAACAAGGTGACTTCGTAGATCTCTGCCGTGGACCTCATATTATGTCCACAGGACTCATTAAACATTTTAAACTACTTTCTTTAGCAGGTGCCTACTGGAGAGGTAATAGTAAAAATAAACAATTAACAAGAATCTATGGTACCTCTTGGTATACCGCGGAAGATTTAAATAAATGGCTCGAAATTCTTGAAGAAAGAAAGAGAAGAGACCACCGTATCTTAGGCAAACAATTAGGTATCTTCATGTATGATGACCTCGTTGGTAAAGGCTTACCAATGTGGTTACCAAATGGTTTCCTTGTTAGACGTATGTTAAGTGACTACATCATGGATAAGGAAATAGCCTTAGGCTATAAACACGTCTTAACTCCATGTTTAGGTAACGTTGAATTATATAAGACATCTGGTCACTGGGCCCACTACCAAAAGGATATGTTCCCAAAGATGGATGTTGATAATG
>CACZNF010000176.1 GCA_902782395.1 uncultured Erysipelotrichaceae bacterium
GAGAATGTTGACCGATTTGAAAAACATTACACCAACGAAGAAAAAACTACTTGGGAATGGACTTTAAGAGATTCCGCAGCGGAAGGAGAAAATAAATATCTCTGTTCAATTAACGGAGCATACTTCTTAAAGAAAGAAAGACGTTATCCAGGTGAAAGTTATAAGAATGACATCGTCTTCGATGATGGTAATGCTTATTACATCGTTAATGTATTAGAAGCAGTCAATGATGTTAAACTCAGAAGTAAAGGTGACTATAGCTATTCTAAACTCAGAGGAACTCGTATCTTAAACGAAATCACCGCTGAAGTTAGTAAGAAAGTCGCTGAAACTGGAAGCTATGCATCACTCGCTAAAGAATATTGGTTAGAGAAGATGAATCTTACCTATCACGATCAAAAGGTTTACGATTACTTCAAATCCAATTATCCAGATTTATTCGAATAATAGAAATGAACCAGGTAGAATTATCTATCTGGTTTTTTCTATACCCTTATTAAAAATAAGAACTATAATTTATATATAAGAAGGTATTTAACTATTAATAAATCAAGTAAAAATTGATTTGTATGACGAAAATAGTTCTCTTTGCGGAACTTTCTCTTAAATCCTAAATTAATTTAGGAACTACTTAACAATAGATAAGTCGAAATCGATGTGTTCGGTTTCTAACTTATAGATGATTCTCACAAGTTTCCTGGCAACATGCGAGATGGCAACATGGTGAGATTTACCTTCATCCCTCTTCTTCTTGTAATAGGTATAGAAAGCGGGATTATACATCAAAATAGATTCTGAACAGTTCATGAGGACCCTGCGAAGAACTACTGAACCCTTCTTGTTCATTCTTCCTTTAAATTCTTGAGTTCCAGATTGATAAATCCTTGGATCAAGACCAGCAAAGGCAAGAAGTTTATTAGGGTTATCAAAACGAGAAATGTCCTCAATCTCTGCAATTATTGTTGCAGCGGATACCTCCCCAATTCCTAAGATAGTTAGAATATGGGAATTGATCTTTGACAAATGTGTGGTTATCTCGTTTTCTACAAGTGAAATCTCATCTTGAAGAGTGTCATAAGCTCTTAATAAAGATTTGATTTCAAATAAATCGGTTTCATAAGAAAAGCCAACAGTATTCTTAGCGAGTTCTCTTAATTCAGTGAACTTAGCTACAGAAAACTTGCCATAAGAACATTTACGGATATTCTCATAAGACTGGATATTAATATTCATAATCTTATTAGGAATCCCATAATTATGAAGAATGTACATACAGGTTTTGCTCTTGATATTGCCTTTGATGAATTCTTTGAATTCAGGAAAGGTTCTATCTAAGAAATTGGTTATTCTTATTAAATATTTCGTTCTTTCATTGATGAGATCAAAATGTCTCTTACATAAAGAACGTAATGCGAGAGTGTGGTAAGATATCTTCGGATAGGGTTTGAACTCTATAGATGATAGATAATTAGCTATCAATCTCGCATCGGTCTTATCGGTCTTTACGCCTCTGAGTGTTTGTGAATTCTTGAACTTGTGTACTAGTAATGCGTTTAGTTCCATGAATTCAATTCCAGATCGTTCCAGGTAGACCTTGAAATTATCCTGGTAATGTCCCGTTGCTTCAAATCCTATCTTTTTAATTTCTAAAGGATCTAAAGAACGATACATTTCCATAAACTGGTCAAAGCCAGTTCTTGAGTTATCAAAAGAAAACACATTTCTAATGATGACTCCTGCATCATCGATAACGATGCAGTCGTGCTTATATTTGGAGATATCAATTCCAATATAAAGCATAAAATCACCTCCTTAGTGAGTTAGCTGTTACGACGGACTTCTTACTCTCGTATAATCGCGAATGATAAAACGTCTAGCGTTACTTAACTTATTAACGATGGTAGTAAAAAGCCGTGTCCTGAAAATACCTCAAGCCATCTAGTGGCAACTTATGGATACAGGTACACAGCATATAGAAATTATAGCCTAGAAAGGAGAAGTTATTCAGTCATCAAACTAGGCTTAACTGAATAATACGATCACTAATGAATAATAAGAGCGTAATTTTCATCCTTATTTCTTTAATTGTTGGAATAGTTGCTTTTGTAGCGCTAAATAACATCTTCGTTGCTTTAGGAGTAGTTGCAATTTATGTAGTGGTTTCAATGTTTGTTCTTATCCCATTACTTAATCAATACGATTTAAAGAGCAAGAAATATCACGAATGTTATCACTTCATTAATAACTTTGTGATTGCTTTAAGTATCAAAAAGTCAATTCGAGGAGCGTTAGAATCCACAGTCAGTAGTATGCCAAATGACTT
>CACZNF010000177.1 GCA_902782395.1 uncultured Erysipelotrichaceae bacterium
TATCGTTATTAATATGTGGGTTGGTGTTCCTTACACCATGCTTATTTCTTCTGGTATTTTAATGAACATTCCAGAAGACTTATATGAATCCGCACGTATTGATGGTGCGAGTGCATTTAAGATGTATAGCGCAATTACTCTTCCATACATGTTATTTATTACTGGACCATATCTCTTATCTCAATTCGTCGGTAATATTAATAACTTCAATATTATTTATCTCTTATCTAAAGGTGCACCAAGCTTTAACTTGCCTGTATCTCTTGGATATGGTGATCCTGGTGAAACTGACTTACTTATCACTTGGATATATAAGATGTCCATGGAAGGTGGATCTCAAAAGAACTACGCGATGGCTTGTGTCCTCGGTGTCTTAGTCTTCTTAGTTATCGCCTTCTTCTCACTTATTTCCTACGCGAGAAGTAACGCAGTTAAGAATGAGGAGGATTTCTCATAATGGCTGATAAACATTTTGCTAGCAAAAGATTTGCTGAAAAGAGTAATCGTGTCCTCGTTTATGTCATCTTAACAGTTGTTTCTGTTATCTGGCTTTTCCCATTCTTCTATTTAATCCTTCAAAGCTTCGCTGATTATTCAGTTGCTGGTGGATCTGATAGTGCGAGTTTATTCCCAAAGATTTGGACAGGGAAAAACTACGCTGCATTATTCTCAAGTGAAAACACCCCATTCTTTAAGTGGTGGTTTAATACATTCATCATCGCTTTAGCGACTGCTGCATTACAAACAATCTTTGTATTAATGACTGCTTACGCTTTAAGTAGATTAAGATTCTCAGGTAGACAAGGTTTAATGAAATTAATCTTAATCCTTGGTATGTTCCCTGGATTCTTAGGAATGCTCGTTAACTACTACATCTTAGATTTACTAGGATTAGGTGGATCGATGTTCTCACTCATTATTGTCTATTTTGCTAGTAGTGCGATGAGCTACTACGTTGCAAAAGGATTCTTTGACACTGTTTCTCGTTCACTTGATGAAGCAGTTATGATCGATGGTGGTAGTAAAAACACAGTTTTCTGGAGAATTATCTTACCATTATCAAAACCAATTATTATTTATACAATTTTGATCTCATTTACTTCGCCATGGGGAGACTTCATGTTTGGTAACTTTATTGCTAACGCATCTCAAACAATCTCTAGAGCAGATTGGACTGTTGCGGTTGGTTTATATAACATTACCGAACAATCACAATTCGGTGTCTTCTGCGCTGGCGCAGTTATGGTATCAATTCCTATTGCTGCATTATTCTTCTGGCTACAACGTTACTACGTTGAAGGTATTGCCGGTGGTGCGGTTAAAGGATAAGGAGGAAAATTATGGCTTCACTAAAATTAGAGCACATTTACAAAGTTTATCCTAACGGACATAAAGCCGTTAGTGACTTTAACATGAATATTGAAGACGGTGAATTTATCGTTTTCGTTGGTCCTTCTGGATGTGGTAAATCCACAACCTTAAGGATGATCGCTGGTTTAGAAGATATTTCTTCCGGTGAACTTGTCATCGGTGGAAAACTTGCTAACGATTTAGAACCAATCGACCGTGATGTCTCTATGGTTTTCCAAAGCTATGCTTTATATCCAAACATGACCATTTATGACAACATGGCCTTCACTCTTCAAGTCCATCATGTTCCAAAAGATGAAATCGATAGAAGAGTTAAAGAAGCAGCCGAAATCTTAGAAATCTCTGATCAACTTTATAAGAAACCAAAAGCTTTATCTGGTGGTCAAAGACAACGTGTTGCTTTAGGTAGAGCTATCGTTAGAAAAGCAAGCATCTTCTTAATGGATGAACCTTTATCTAACTTAGACGCGAAACTTCGTGTTTATATGAGAAGCGAAATTGTTAAACTTCATGAAAAAATGAATGCGACAACAATTTATGTTACCCATGACCAAACTGAAGCTATGACAATGGCGGATAGAATCGTTGTCATGAAAAAAGGTTTTGTCCAACAAATCGATACTCCTGAAGAAATTTATAAACATCCTGCCAATATGTTCGTCGCCTCATTCATCGGTTCTCCTGCCATGAACTTTGTCGATGTTACATATGATGACAAGAATATTCTTTTTGAGGATGGATATAAGATTGTCTTAACTTCTGAATTAAAGAAGAAAATCGAACAATTCTATAAAGATCTCTTAGTAGAATTTGAAAAAGATTTACCTCGTTTTATTGAAGATCGTAAGGCCGAAGCTTTAGCAGAATATAAGAACCACAAACGCTTATTCAAGAAAGGCTTTGTCTTTGATGAAAATAGCGATGAAAAGG
>CACZNF010000178.1 GCA_902782395.1 uncultured Erysipelotrichaceae bacterium
ACTTTTAGTGGAAATCGTTAGAAAGATGGATACAGAAGAAATCACTATTGATGTCGTTGATTCCACAATTGCCACTATTAGTAACAATCGTTCAGAATACCGTTTAAACTGCGTTAAGGTTGATGAATATCCTGATCTTGACCTAGAAGCCAATGGTACAGAACTCAGCTTATCTAGAGCCGATTTTGATATCTTAGTTAGCCAAACAACATTTGCCGCTTCCTTAAAAGAACAACGTCCAATCCTCACGGCGTTAAATCTTGAAGCTAGCAATGGTATCTTAACCGCTACCGCTACCGACAGTGCTCGTATGGCGAGAAAAACACTCAACATTCCTTTAGGTATAGAATTTGTTGCCAACGTTCCTGCCAAGATGATGAATGAAATTAATCACTTATTAGAAGGCAGAGAATCAGTGGAAATCGCTTTTAGCGATAAGAAAGCATTATTTACCATTGGTACAACTGTTGTTGCTACTAGATTAATCGCTGGTGATTATCCAAATACAAAGAATATTGTTCCTAAGATGACTAACTATTCATTAGAAGTTAACGCTAATGATTTAATGAGAGCTATTGAAAGAGCTAACATCTTATCCATTGATAGAGAAAACATTGTTGATCTTGCAATGAGTGAAGACGGCATTGAAATTTCTGCTAAATCAAGTCAAGTTGGTTCCGCTGTTGAAAGAATTGATGTCTTTAAATACGTTGGTCAAAATTTACATGTTTCATTTAACAGTAGTTTCGTTATTGAAGCAGTTAAAGCTCTCGGAAGTGCTGATGTCACATTCGCATTTGTAGGCGAAATGAAGCCATTTGTGGTGGAGAATGCCTCAGATGACTCGGTGGTCCAAATCGTCACTCCAGTCCGTACTTATTAGGCCAAAAACACCTATTCTAGACTTTATACAAATTAAGGGAATATTTAATTCCCTTTTTTATTTATATAGTTTATAATAAACATACAGGAGTTTTTGTGGCCCAAAAAAGCATTAAATTACGCGAAGGTGAAACCTTCATCACATTAGGTGTTTTGCTTAAAATCACTGGCATCATTGATACTGGTGGCCAAGCAAAATATTTTCTCAGTGAAAACAGTGCTTTGGTCAACGGAGAGGAGGAAAATCGTCGCGGTCGTAAATTATACCATGGCGATGTCATTCAAATCTCTGGCAAGTCCTTTTTAATCGATTAGCATGCAGATTAAGAATCTTGGCCTCAGAAATTTCCGTAATCACGCTTATCTCAATTTCGAATTCTCTAACAATCTTAATGTTTTAACAGGACCGAATGCCGTTGGTAAAACAAACATTGTGGAAGCCATCTATTACTTATCACTAGGTAGAAGTTTCAGGGCTAATGATGATGGCGCTCTTATAAAGCGAAATCAAGATAACGCAGAAATAAGCGCAGTGATTAACGAAGGTGAATTGACCAGGAAAATCAAAATCAAAATCTCCAAAACTGGTCGAACCATCACCATTAACGGAAAAAGCATTTCTAAATTATCAGAATTAGCTAAATGCGTTAATGTCATCTTATTCCAACCTAAAGATGTGATGCTCTTTAGTGGACCACCTCGTGATCGAAGAAACTTCTTAGATATATCTATATCTAAAAAGAGTGCTGTTTATTTCGATTATATTTCTCGTTATGAGAAAGTTCTAAAAGAGAGAAATGATTTACTTAAAAGCGAAAAAGTAGATCAAACATTACTTGATGTAACTACAGAATTACTAGTTAAATTATCAGGTTCCATTATCTCTTATAGACAAATGTATGTGAAGGATATCAATGATATCCTTAATAAAATAACGCGCGCGCTCACAGGCAATAAAGAAACCTTTGAAGTTAAGTACTATCCATTCGTGGCTTATGACTCTAACTTCACTGAGAACGCGAAAAAGGCATTCAAACACGCCGAGGAAAGCGATTTCAAGCATAAGCAAACTTCCATCGGTGTTCATCGAGAAGACATTTCTATCAGCCTAAACGGACGTGATATTGCCACGTTTGGCTCTCAAGGGGAAAACAGAATTGCCGCTCTCGCACTAAAACTCAGTCCTTACTTCTTAATCGAAGACAAGGATAAAAAACCAATAGTGGTTCTTGATGATGTAATGAGTGAGCTTGATCAAAAGCATCAAGAAAGACTAATCAAATTTTTAAGAAAGTTTAATCAAGTGTTTATTACCGCCACGAAATTAGATATTCCTGACTGTAATCACTTATTAATAAAACAAGAAGAAAAGGAGGTCTTCTAATGGAAGAAGAAAAGAAAGAAGTCGTAGAAGAATGAACGAAGAAGAAGTTCAACTCGAAAAAGCTGACGCAAAATACGACGCTGAAAACATTCAAGTCCTTGAAGGATTAGAAGCCGTCAGAAAAAGACCTGGCATGTATATCGGTACTACATCAGCCGCTGGTCTCCATCACCTCGTTTGGGAAATCGTTGATAACGCGATCGACGAAGCCTTAGCGGGTTATTGTACTGAAGTTAAAGTCACCATCAACCCAGGTGATACTATTACCGTTATTGATAATGGTCGTGGTATTCCTGTTGACGTCGTTAAGAAGTCTGGTTTATCCGGTGTTGAAACTGTTTATACAGTCTTACACGCTGGTGGTAAATTCGGTGAAGGTGGCGGTTATAAAGTTTCCGGTGGTTTACACGGTGTTGGTGCCTCTGTTGTTAACGCCCTTTCTGAATGGTGTGAAGTTACTGTTCATAAAGATGGTGGTGTTTATTACATCAAGTTCCAAAACGGTGGTAAGATTGTCGAACACTTAAAGAGAATTGGTAACTGTGATCCAGAGAAAAACGGCACAACCGTTACATTCAAGCCAGATGCTGAAATCTTTACAGATACCACTCATTACGATTACGAAACCATTCGTGACAGAATGAGACAAGTTGCCTATTTAAATAGAGGCATCAAGATTATTGTTGAAGATACTAGACCAGCTGAAAAGATTCATGAAGAATTCTGCTACAAAGGTGGTATTAAAGAATACGTCTTATTCATCAATAATCACAAAACAAAATTATTTGACGAAGTTATTTATTGCGAAGGCACAGCCCCAATTACTTTAGCCAGTGGTGCTGAAGCCCATGTCTATGCTGAAATCGCAATGCAATATGATGATGGTTATTCATCAAACATCTTCTCTTTCTGTAATAACGTCCATACCCATGAAGGTGGTATGCATGAAACAGGCTTTAGAGATGCAATGAGAAGAATCGTTAACAACTATGCAAGACAAAACAAGTTCTTGAAAGACAATGAAGACGATTTGACATTTGAAGATATAACCGAAGGTTTAACATGTGTTATTTCTGTTAAACACCCAAACCCACAATTTGAAGGTCAAACAAAAACTAAATTAGGTAACTCCGAAGTTAGAAAGATTGTTTCCCAAATTGTTGGTGATCAATTAAATAGATTCTTCCTAGAAGATCCAAAACTTGCCCGTACAATCATGGAGAAGATTATCGGTGCAGCTAACGCCCGTTTAGCGGCTAGAAAAGCTAGAGAAGAAGCGAGACGTAAAGGTGGTCTCGATCTCACCACTCTTCCAGGTAAATTAGCGGATTGCTCAAGTAAAAAACCTGAAGAATGTGAATTATATATCGTCGAAGGTAATTCCGCTGGTGGTAGTGCTAAAAACGGTAGAAATAGAGAAACGCAAGCCATTCTTCCATTGCGTGGTATTGATCCAGAATTCGATGTTTCCAAAATTAGATACCATAAGATCGTCATCATGACCGATGCTGACGTCGATGGTAGTCACATCCGTATCTTATTATTAACTTTCTTCTATAGATTTATGCGTCCTTTAATTACAGAAGGCTACGTATATATCGCCCAACCTCCTCTATATAAAGTCGAATATCATGGTAAGCAATATTACGCCTACAATGATGACCAATTAGAAAACATCAAAACTAAACTTAAATTAAAACCAGGTTATCCATTCCAACGTTATAAAGGTCTTGGTGAAATGGATGCCGAACAATTATGGGAAACAACAATGGACCCAAGCAATCGTAAGATGATTAGAGTGACTCTTAACGATGCGATTGCCGCTGAACAAATCTTTACAGATTTGATGGGTGAC
>CACZNF010000179.1 GCA_902782395.1 uncultured Erysipelotrichaceae bacterium
TAAAGATAAATCTAATTCAAATTCAAATGGACAGATTTGATTCTCATAAGCAATTTGATTGATGAGATTTAAATCAAAGTCATCATAAGTTAATAAGCAGTACCTTAAAACTGTTTGGATTTTATCATAATAATGTTTTGTATAAGGGCATTCTTCAGGGTTACAGGCTGAACCTTTACAGAAGCATACTTTATCTTTCGCGGTAATAACAATATCACTCAGTGATAAACCACTTTCTTTTAAGACCTTAATCGCGTTATGAGCGGCTTCTTTACCACTAGTTTTCGCGGTTAAATAGAAAATCTTACTATTCTCATCATCTCTTATTGCTTTAATAAACGGGAATAAGGTCGACATTGTTTTACCAATACCAGTTGGTGCCTCCACGAATAAGCGTCCGCGTTTCTTAGTAATAGCGTAAGCATATTTAGCGAGTTCTCTTTGTCCTTGACGATAATTTTTAAATGGGAATTTGAGCTTTTCAATACTCTCATCTCTCTTCTTATTTTTGTTAAAAATGATGTTATAGAAAGCAAGATATTCGTTAAGAAGTTTTACGACAAATTGCTCTAATTCAAGGACATTAAAATGATAAGAATCAATGAGTTGTTCTTTCTCTTTTCCTTGTCTAATGTAAGTTAACTTAATACCGATAAATTCTAAGTTAGTAAGTTTAGCGAACATATAGGCATAACACTTAGCTTGTCCAAGGTGCCATTCAAGATTATCGTCATGGAATGTTTTAAGATCTTCCACGGTTGTCTTGATTTCATCGATGACATATTCAGTTTCACTTCTTTTGATAATGCCATCCGCTCGTCCTTCTAAAACAATATTCACTTCATCGATGTTAAAAGACATCTTTAAAGGAAACTCAGACATGTAGTTAGATGATTGCTTTGATTGATAAACACTATGAAGACGACTACCCTCAGTCATCGAGGAACGATTAAAAACGCGATTATCAATATCGCCTGTTCTTAATAAGAAGTCCACTAGTTGGTGTACGCTAAGGGTTAAGTATTTCTCCATTAGTCAAATTTCGCGCCTAAAAGGTTCTGATTACCGTTGATAAAGGAACGGTAGTCCATTCTCTTCTTGCCTTCTTTTTGTAGTTCTAGAATGGCTAATTGGCCATCTTTGAGTTGCACTAGTAAGGCGCGTTTATCCGCTTGGACAATCGTGCCCACTGGAGCGGTGACTAAATCATTAGCCATATTGGCTTTAAAGATTTTAATCTTTTGATTATTTAAATATAGATAAGCACCTGGCTCATCACTTAAGCCTCTAATCCAACCATATATTTCCTTTAAGGACATATTGAGATCGAGTTTTTCTTGTTCTGGTTTAATTAAAGAGCAGAAAGTTACTTCATTTTCGTTTTGTTCTTCGCCTTTAAGTTCACCATTTATATATAAAGGTAATAGTTCAATTGCTAATTCTTTCGCAGCATCTCTTATCTTATTAAATAAGGAAGTAGAGTTATCATCATCGGTGATAACAACTTCTTTCTTGCCATACATTCTTCCAGCGTCCATTGCTTTAACCATTTCCATGAGAGTCACACCGGTGACTTTTTCATTTTGAATCAAAGCGGTTTGAATTGGAGAAGCCCCTCTTAATTTAGGAAGTAAAGAACCATGAAGGTTTAAGCAGCCCATAGGAGGGATATCTAAGAATCCTTGAGGAACGATTTGACCATAGGCAAGAGTGATAACGAGATCCACTTTAAGATTATTCATAAATGAATAGTCGTCACGAATCTTCACAGGTTGAAAGACTGGAATGTTATATTTCTCGGCCACTAATTTAGTGGGAACTTTTTCAATAATGCCCTTACGACCAACAGGATGATCAGGTTGGCAAACAAGGCCCACAAAGTGATAGCCATCAAGTATCAATGCTTCAAAGACATCCGCACTGATGGAGGGAGTACCCATAAATAAGAGATTAATGTCTTTCTTTTCCATATGGAAATATTATACAAAAATGGTCTTTTATTTGCTACTATATGAACATGAAAATTTTGTTAGTCAGTGATTCGCATAGTGATTATGCTTCTTTAGATCGCTTGGCGGCTATGTATCCAAACATGGATTTATACTTACACGCTGGAGATAGCGAACAGGATGAATGGAGCATTAAGCCTTTTATATCAGTAAGAGGTAACTGTGACCACTATTATGACTTTCCTGATTCTTTAATAATTCCCTCACCATATGGGAACATTTTTATCCAGCATTTACCATTTGTGTCCAAAAGTACCATCGATGAACATAACGCTAAGATTGT